>NZ_CAXTBM010000008.1:20316-129247 GCF_964242765.1 uncultured Hymenobacter sp. | reverse complement strand
CTTCTATTCCACTCACGCACCTGCTGCTTTTGTCGTAACTACTTGATGTTGAAGGATAGCCATACAATCTGGGCCAACTGCCTTCGCGTCATCCAAGCTACCATTGGTGAGCAGAGCTTCCGAACATGGTTTTTGCCTATTGTTCCGGTTGCATTGCAGAACAACGTGCTCATTATTCAGGTACCGAGCACCTATTTCTACGAGTTTCTGGAAGAGCACTACGTCGAGGAGCTGAAGCGCGCTATTCACCAGGAATTAGGACCAGACGGCCGCTTGGAGTACAGCATTGTAGTGGACCAAGGCAACAGCCAGAACCGGCCCCGCACCCTCAACCTGCCCACTACCCGTAAGGTGGCGGGTCCGGCGCCGGTTGAGACGCCCGCCGCCGCCTTGGCTGCTGGTCCTATGTCGTCCTCGGCCCGCAACGTAGCGGCGGCGGCAGCGGCGCCGGCGGCACAAACCATGCTGCGCAACCCGTTCGAGGCCACCAAGGCCGTTGACCGACACTACCTGCACTCGCAGCTCAATGGCAGCTATACTTTCGAGAACTATATCGAGGGTGACTGCAACCGCCTGTCGCGCTCAGCCGGCTTAGCCGTGGCCAACAAGCCGGGCACGACCAGCTTCAACCCGCTCATGATTTATGGCGGCGTAGGACTGGGCAAGACGCACTTGGTGCAAGCCATCGGCAACCATATCAAAGCCAGCAACTCCGACAAATTTGTGTTGTATGTGTCGGCCGAGAAGTTCACCAACCAGTTCATCGAAAGTCTGCGCGCCAATGCCGTGCAGGACTTCGCCAACTTCTACTTGCTGGTTGATATCTTGATTCTGGACGACGTGCAGTTCCTGTCGGGCAAAGACAAGACGCAGGAGATGTTCTTCCACATCTTCAACCACTTGCACCAAGCCGGCAAGCAGATTGTGATGACCTCCGACCGGCCCCCGCGCGACTTGGTAGGGCTGGAAGACCGGTTGCTTTCCCGCTTCAAGTGGGGCCTCACCGCCGACCTGCAAAGCCCCGACTTCGAGACGCGCATGGCCATCATTCAAAACAAAATGCAGCAGGATGGCATCGACATTCCGCCGCAGGTGGTGGAATACCTAGCACATTCGGTCAATACCAACGTGCGCGAACTGGAAGGCGTGCTTATTTCGCTGGTGGCCCAAAGTAGCCTCAACCGCCGCGAAATCGACCTGGAGATGGCCAAGCAGGCACTCCGGCACATTATTGAGGAAGTAGAGGCCGAAGTCAATATTGACTTCATTCAGAAAACCTGCGCCGAATATTTCAGCGTACCGTTGGATTTGCTGAAAGCTAAAACCCGCAAGAAAGAAGTGGTGACGGCGCGGCAAGTGGCTATGTATTTCGCCAAAGAGCACACCAGTCATTCGCTCAAGAGCATCGGCCACCACTTCGGCGGCCGCGACCACAGCACCGTTATCCACTCTGTGCAGACCGTTTCGGACCTAATCGATTCCGATAAGAGCTTCCGCAACCAGATTGTGGAGCTGCGCAAGAAGTTCGCCGGCAAATAGCTGCATAGTACAGGTTTCAGTTTGCGCCACCTCATCCTGGGAAATACCTGAATAAATCTTGTCACCTATTCGCGTAACCTGCGCAGACAGAAAGCTGGCTTAAACAGTTGACAACTTCACTTAGATTCCTGTCTTCGCATGGTGCACCGAATAGCAGAAGGACAATAGAAGTTAAGGGTGAATCTTTGCTGCTGATATTTATCTTAAAGTAGTCCTCGGTAATAAAAACAAAAGAAGGGCGCCCTTTTCAGAGCGTCCTTCTTTTGTTTTTAAGAATTCAAAGCACAAACTAAAGCCTATACTACAGATTAGGTTGCGCGTCATGCAACGGGATTTGATACTGGCTGGCAAAGCTGCGGAGTTGCTCCCGAAGCTGACGTTTACGCTTACGGCCGCGCACCTCGCGAAGGCTTAAGGAGTAGGTGCCATCTTGTTTGGTGTGCACCCGGACTTGCTGTTGCATTAGTTCCAAGCGGTTAATGGCCTCTGCAGCAAATACTTGCTTGGCGCGGAATAAGCCATTCTTGTGCACAATGTAGCCCGGCGTAAATTCCAGATAGCTCTGGGTGCCAAACACTGGAGCGTTGTGCACGAGCACATAGCCAATATAAACCAAGCTAAAAACCAAGAACACGTAATGCAGAAAATGCATGTCATTAAGCCCACTGTCACTAACAATCAGCGCTATAGTGTAGGCTACCCAAATAAGCCCGAAAGACAATTGCCCCCAGAATGGAATACGGGAAGTGTTAGCTGGTTGAAGACGAATGCGGGTAGAAGCTGTAGGCATAGCGGCGGGAATAGTCGCAACAAAGGGCAAAGAAAGCGAAAAACCGGCAACGCGTGGAGCGCAGCCGGTTTTGGAAGGCACTCAATTGACGTTATCATCCCAACAAGGGAGGATCTGCGTAAGAACACTGAACAAGTTGTTTTAAATTTCTCTCGCCGTTTGATCTGCGGAGTGCACGACAAGAACATCAGCTTACTTGAGCGTAGCCGAAGCTAGCTCCATTTCCGGAACGGCACTTAGCACTTGCGAAACCGGGCAATTTTCCTTGGCTTTTTCGGCGTATTGTTGAAATTCTTCCTGCGAAACACCATCCACTTCTCCTTCGGTGGTCAGGGAAATCTTGACAATTTTCGGCACCTCGCCCGACGTATCCAACGTCACCTTCGACTCCGTACTGATTTGCTTCACTTGCTTGCCGTCCTTGGTCAAAATGCTGGTCAGAAACATCGTGTAGCAACCGGCATGGGCCGCGCCAATAAGCTCTTCGGGGTTGGTGCCTTTCTGGCCCTCAAACCGGGCTCCTACTGAATAAGGAGCCGAAACCGTTCCGCTTTGGGTGGTGATGTTGCCACTGCCTTTGATGTCGCCGTTCCAAACAGCGTTTCCGCGTTGATTGATCATAATGTGGTTGGTTGAGTGATGAGCTTAGAGCTACAACGAGTAGCTTGATCGGAAGTTTTATTTGAAGTTGTTCAGCAACTATGTGGCAAGTATCAGTATATGACAGTAAATTCTAAATTTCAGCATTCAAACAACTCAACTTATATTAGAATTACTCGCTGGATATTTAGAATTGGGTGGTTAGGTTTTGGAATAGTTGTGGCATCCTGGATTGCGGAAGAGCTGCCTATAGAAGCCACGGTAAAGAAACTGGATGTTAGTCTCATCTATGTGAGGCTTGGAGCAGGAATTTTGTGGCCGCTGGCAGTTAGCTTACAGCTTTATACAAAAGTCAAGAATCAGTTAGTTGGGGTGTCTTTGCCGGACTAAGTATAGCGTTAACTGTACCCTGGTTCTTACTCATACTAATTACCAGTAACAACAATGCTTGGCAGGATGAGCAGGTTCTATATAGAGCGAATGACAGTCCAGATGTCCGCGTAGCGGTCCAGTACCGAGATATATTTGTGGCGACAAGCAGGGGGCATGGAGTGGTGAAAATAACGCCTTTTTTAGGCGCATGACAACTGGTTGAGCCGGTAGACACAGCTCACTTTGACGCATCGGGCTGGCAGCGCGTAAATCAATAGCCTCTACATTTACGCTCTATCCTTACGCATTCCTCTGTATGGGCCTGAAATCTGCCTTGAGCCGCCCGCTAGCCGCTTATATTACCAACCAGTACGCACGGTGGCAGCAGGACCCCATTGGTACGCAGCAGCGGGTGCTCCGTAGCATTGTGGCGAAGGCCAGCGGTACCTCTTTTGGCCGAGAGCATGACTTCGGCGCTATCTTCTCGGCGCAGGACCTGGCCCGGCAGGTGCCCGTGCGCGATTACGAGGGCCTCGCATCCTATTTCGAGCGGGTGAAGCACGGAGAGGCGAATGTGCTTTGGCCAGGCCGGCCGCTGTATTTGGCCAAAACCAGTGGTACTACCTCCGGGGCCAAGTACATTCCGCTCACCAAAGACAGTATTCCTAACCACATCAACGGAGCCCGCGATGCGCTGTTGCACTACGTGCGCCGAACCGGTAAGAGCACCTTCTTGGACGGGAAGCTGATTTTTCTGTCGGGAAGTCCGGAGCTAGAAGAAGTGGGAGGCATCCCAACGGGTCGGCTGTCGGGCATTGTCAACCACCATGTGCCGGCGTACCTGCGCCGCAATCAATTGCCGAGCTACGCCACCAACGTCATCGACGATTGGGAAACCAAACTAGCGCATATCGTAGATGAAACGCTAACAGCGCCCATGACGCTGATTTCGGGTATTCCGCCATGGGTGCAGATGTACTTCGACCGAATCGTGGCCCGCACGGGCCGGCCGGTAGGGGAAGTATTCCCTGCTTTTAATTTGTTTGTGTACGGCGGCGTCAATTTTGAGCCGTACCGCAAAAAGCTATTCGACACCATTGGACGGCCCGTGGACAGCATCGAGTTGTTTCCGGCATCCGAGGGCTTTCTAGCTTTCCAGGACGAACCCGGCAACCCTGGCCTGCTACTGCTGCTTGATGCCGGAATTTATTATGAATTCATTCCGGCCGAGCAGTTCTTCGAACCCAATCCGCCCCGCCTTTCCCTGGCCGAGGTAGAGCTGGACAAGCAGTACGCTTTGGTCCTTAACTCCAATGCGGGCTTGTGGGGCTACAGCCTCGGCGACACGGTGCGCTTCGTGCAGAAATACCCATTTCGAGTGGTCGTGAGCGGACGGATCAAGCATTTTCTATCGGCCTTCGGCGAGCATGTCATTGGAGAAGAAGTGGAGCAAACCCTGCGCGAAGCTATGCAGCAGCACCCGGAAGCGGAAGTTGTGGAATTCACCGTCGCGCCCCGCGTCAGCGATGACCCTGCCATCCCGTCACGCCACGAATGGCTGATAGAGTTTGCGCGCCCGCCGCACGATACCGCTGCCTTTTCCGCTGCGCTGGAAGCCGGCCTGCGCCGCCGCAACGTCTACTACGACGATTTGCTTACGGGCAGCATTCTGGCCCCGCTGCAACTCACCCTATTACCAACCGGAGCTTTTCAGCGCTACATGAAAAGCCTAGGCAAACTTGGTGGTCAAAACAAAGTGCCGCGCCTCAGCAATGATCGGGCGGTGGCCGACGGGCTAGTAAGTGTTGGCTAGGAACTATCAAACTCATTATCTGAATCAGCGTGTAAATGGTAATAGGGACAATAAAGATTGCTGCTAGTGTAGATCAAAGCTCAGACTACACATTTGATGTGGCCATGTTCCCATAGAAATGCATATGCATTTCTATGGGAACATGGCCACTTGGAAGTGGTTCGGAAAGCGGCTCATAGCTTTCTCACAAACTACCAAGGATTACGTATTATTTGATACGCCCTCTTACGCAGCTCAGCTTACTCTAAAATCTTACTGCTACGACCCGCTAGGTCATGCTGCCATACAAGTAGTTTTTCATATTAATGAAGCACATCCGTATCGCTGCCGGTTAGACTTTTCACTGCCCGCTGAAGTAGCATCTATTAATAAGTTAGGGCAACTTCTGTCCGGCTGGCAGATCAGTGACGGCTCGCAAATAATATGGCAGGCCGTAACTAGCTAAAAGTTCTCGTAGCTTCCTCTATTCAAGGCCTATGCGCAGTGTTTTCGACCTCGGCATACATTGGTGGGGTGTGCCTACAATTTCCCGCTGGAGCAGCCCCGGCGCCAATTATGGGTAAAGCTGCTTGGTAGTGAGTCGCCGCGCAAGGACACTGTAGTGCTATTGAGTACTGCTACCAGCGCGAATGAGAAGTATGGGTGTACATCACTTCGCACAGAAGCATTCCAGTAACACAGGACTTGCAACCAATAGTAGAGGGTGCCGGCACATTATATAAGCAATACCATAAAAAGTTAAAGCCTCTTTTTATTATTATATATTTGTATTCGACGATTTATGGGCGTAAGAAATTCTCTTCGCTCTTACCTGCTGTTGACTGGTTGCTTTTTCATAAAAGAATATCCACGTTAGATGACGCACAATTACACTGATTCGTTGCCAGTTTTAACATGCGCAGTATTAGATGACGACGAAATAAACCGCCTTATACTCGAGCATTATATCCGCCTTAGCGGCTCCTTGCAATTAGTAGCTTCACTTTCGGGCAGCATGGAAGGGTTGGATTTCTTTAGCACTGAGCGGCGCGTCGACCTACTCTTTTTGGACGTAGGAATGCCTGGCCTGAATGGGTTAGACATGTTGCGTCTGTTGCCGGAACCACCTCAAGTAGTGCTAACAACCGCTTACGAAAACTATGCCTGGGATGCTTTCGAGCTCCGAGTGGCCGATTATTTGATAAAACCTTTCAACTACGTCCGTTTTGCGCAGGCTGTGCACCGAGTAGCCAAACGGTTGCGCGTTAGCTCGCACTCGCCATCGCGCTAACTGTTCTATCAATCAGCAATTTAGCCTTATCGAAGGGCTTGACAGTTCGCTATATTTGGTACTCCAACCATAGGAGTTCTAATTTTATGACTCGTATTCGTCAAGAAGGATTCCCGGACTTGCACGGTTGCTTTGGTTTCGTACTGGGCTTGCTGCACGGTCTGCTCGGCTAAGTACTGTTCGGTGATGTCGGCGCTAGAGCCCACTACTAGGCGTAGCGTGCCGTTGGGGTGAAATATGGGCGTGTAGAGTCGGAGCCAGTGCCGAGGACCGCTTGAGCTTTGAAAGGTTTCCTCCCATCTCACTTCCGTTTCTTCCTGTACGGCACGCTCAAACATCTCTTGCCGCAATACAGCCAACGCCCTTGGATGATTGAAATGTGTGCAGTATTCGAAGTTATTTTTGCCGACTATCCATTCCCGAATTTCGTCGTTACGAATTGCGCTAGGGTTTAGATATTGGAAGCGGTGCTTTACGTCGAAAGTGGCTACTCCGGTAGGAAGATGATACAGAACCGTTTCAAAAAAGTCTCGCTCTGCCGCTTGGCGTTGCTCGGCCTTATACCGCTCGGTAATGTCAGTGAAATAAAAGGAATGGGACTGTAGCTCAGACACTATGGTAAGTAAATAATGGTGTCCGGCCAGTGCGATTTCTTGAGTTGACTTAACAATGGAATGACTTACCAAGTCCAGCAAATACTGCATAGGACAATCACCTTCTATTGCCGCTAATTGTTGGAGTACCTTCTTGGCAGCAAGATTTGCGTATAGCACCTCAGCTGTTGAAGAAAGCCGCAATATTGGATTAGGATTTTGTGCCAGCATGTGGGAAGCTAAAGCTTCATCAGAGGCAACAGAAATGGTAGCAGTAGACATTGTATAGCTAAATAAAAGCCCAAATGTACAATATTGTCTTATTCTTTGATATGCCCTTGCTCACTCTATGAGAAATATATTGAAACTAAAAACACGTTATAAACAAACACCTGTAGTTCAAGCTGTATAATGGAAAGTAGCACATTTATATACGCATAAGCGTCGACGTTAGATTTATGGCTTCGTTGATAAAATGGTATTTTATTTATTTAATTCATGTGCGTATTTTATATAAAATAAGCTCTTAATACGCTAAGTAAGGTTGCAAACTTGGAGTATCATCAGGTTACTGTGCATCAGTTGTAGCCGTTATATTATGGCTTCCTTGCAGTAAGTTGCAGTCGGTTCTTTGGCTAGCTGTACTATGTTGATGGCCTTAAAATGCTGTCCGGAGTCCGAGTTGTTTTGGGTTGTACCTATTCGGTTAGGTTTGGACTGCCAACCTATCCTAATAACGCGCAGTACCAAAATTGCTGAGGGAGTATAGAATCAGAGGACAGTGGTACGCGCTTCCAATTAAACTACTAATGATACAGCGTCTTTCTACAATCAAGGCTTTGCTTCACGCGGCTTGTGCTGCCTTTGTAACGCAGCGTATTGAGGCAGCCCAGGCTGCTATGCTCACCGCGCAAGAATCAGCCAACTCCGAAACCAAGAGTAGCGCCGGCGACAAGTATGAAACGGGCCGTGCGATGGCCCAGGAGGAGCGTAACCGCAACGCTGTCCAGCTTCAGCAGGCTCTACAGTTACAGGGAGAACTGGCGCGCATCAACCCGGAAGTAGCCGCCGAGTCCGTGCGACCAGGGGCGCTGGTGCATACTAACATCGGGTGTTTCTTCATCAGCATCAGTGCCGGGAAGCTTACGTTAGAAGGCCAAGACTACTTTGCTGTATCCGCCGCCGCGCCGGTAGCGGCAAGTTTGGCTGGCAAGCGGGCGGGCGAGGAAGTGGTATTTAATGGGAAAAAGTTGCAAATACAGCGTATTGAATAGTGTACGTGTTTGCACACATTTACTCACTATACAGTTGCGCACGGTTGACGGAGTCAAACATTACCTGTAATGAACCGTTGCAGGTATGGGTCCATGACGCCAGAGAAGGAGATTGATACAACGGCTTGGGCGATGCAAGTAGCAGGCCCAGTCGGATTGCCGTACCTTCGTCGTGCAAGCTTTCCAATCAATGCCCTCTGCCTTAACCAAACGCGTTGCCCTGCTCGGTTCCACCGGCTCTATTGGCACTCAGGCCCTCGATGTGGTCCGCGCCAATCCTACTAGCTTCTCTATCACAGTCTTATCGGCCCACTCCAACGCCGAATTGCTAATTCAGCAGGCACGGGAGTTTCGGCCCGCCGCCGTCGTCATCGGCGACGAGACAAAATATGTAGTAGTGAAAACGGCCCTCGCCGGACAGCCGGAAACGGAAGTGCTGGCTGGTACTGCGGCCCTTACGGAAGTAGCTGGCCGTCCCGACTCCGACATTGTTTTAACGGCCATGGTGGGCTACGCCGGGCTGCTGCCCACGGTAGCGGCCATTCGGGCGGGCAAAGACGTAGCCCTGGCCAACAAGGAAACCTTGGTAGTGGCCGGCCAGTTGATTACGCAGCTGGTGCGAGAATACAAGGTGGGGTTGTACCCGGTTGACTCCGAGCATTCCGCCATTTTTCAGTGTCTGGTAGGCGAGGAGCGCAACCCAATCGAGAAAATAATTCTGACGGCTTCGGGGGGGCCTTTCCGCGGCCACTCTCGAATACAACTAGCCTCCGTTACGAAAGCACAGGCCCTCAAGCACCCTAACTGGGATATGGGCGCCAAAATCACCATCGATTCGGCTTCTCTTATGAACAAAGGGCTGGAAGTAATCGAAGCCAAATGGCTGTTCGGGCTCCGCGACGACCAGATTGACGTAGTAGTGCATCCGCAAAGCATTATTCACTCTCTGGTGCAGTTCGAAGACGGCTCTCTGAAAGCGCAGCTCGGCTTGCCCGACATGAAGCTGCCGATTCAGTATGCGCTAGGTTATCCGCACCGGCTGCCGGCCAGCTTCCCCCGCTTTTCGTTTCTTGATTATCCGCAGCTCACTTTCGAGCAACCCGACAAAACGGCTTTCCGCAACTTGGCCCTCGCCTTCGATGCCATGAGCCGGGCCGGCAACGCACCGTGCGTACTGAACGCCGCCAACGAAATAGCCGTTGCGGCCTTCCTGCGCGACGAAGTAGGCTTTCTGGAAATGTCGGAACTAGTGGAAGATTGCCTTTCGCGCGTTTTGTACCTTGCGGAACCGTCGCTCGACGACTACGTGCAGACTGACAAGGAGGCACGCCGCATAGCGCAGGAACGGCTGGCGCGATATTAGGAGATGAGCGAACGAAAGCAGTGCTGCACTACCAGGGGCACGTTCTCTGTCTTGTTCCTGTTGATGCAGCACTGCTACTTAAAAAGAAGAACAGTTACATAATCACTTCACATCAGTTTTAAATAGTCTTGGAAATTCTCACCATGATTGGCCAGCTGCTGCTGGGCCTTTCGATTCTGGTTGGCATTCACGAATTTGGTCACTTCGCAACAGCGAAATACTTTAAGATTCGGGTCGATAAATTTTATATTTTCTTCGATTTCCTATTTCCACTGCCTAGCGTACTCAACTTTGCGCTGCTGAAGAAAAAGATCGGCGACACGGAGTACGGCATAGGCTGGTTTCCTTTAGGCGGCTACGTGGCAATTCACGGCATGATCGACGAAACGCAGGACGCCGAAGCGCTGGCCGCGGAGCCGCAGCCGAACGAGTTCCGGGCCAAACCAGCTTGGCAGCGGCTTATCGTGATGCTGGGAGGCATTATTATGAATGTCATAACGGGCATAGTAATCTTCGCTTTGGTTGTTTTTGTTTATGGCGAGAGCTACATACCCGCGTCGGAAGTCCGTGATGGAATCCAACCTAATGCATTTGGGGAAGAGCTTGGGTTCAAACGAGGCGACAAAATCATCAAAATCAACGGGCGGCCATACGATGACTTCGATCAGGTGTATGACCAAGATGTAGTACTAGATAAAAATACCTATTACACGGTCGAGCGGGCTGGGCAGTTCATTGATATTTCCACTCCTCCTGATTTCGCCACTCGTCTCGGCGAAAATCAAGGTTTTGTGAGTCCTCTCACGCGCTTCGTTGTAGATTCCGTGGTGCCAAAGACGGCAGCAATGAAAGCAGGGCTAAGGGAAGGCGACAGGATCGTAAAAGTAGGCAACCAGCCCACCCCGTTTTATGTCGATTTCAAGGAGGCTTTAACTTCGCTTAAGCCGGAGGCAAAAGATATTTCACGGCTGCAACAATTCACTAACTGGCTGCGCGGTATATCCGTGCCGCCAGTGCCACCAAAATCCACCTCTTTGCTTGTTGAACGCGGTGGCCAGCGTGTAACACTACAAGTACAAGTAGATGAGTCAGGCACTATTGGGTTTTTACCTAAGAGCTTGATCAAAACGGGTACGCATAAGTATGGGCTGCTGGAATCGGTACCAAGAGGTGCCGAGAAGGCCTTTAGCGTTATTACGGGACAGATAAAGGCCTTCGGTAAGATCTTCCGAAATGAAATCTCTGCGATGAAGTCGCTGGGTGGCCCAATTGAAATTGCGCAGCAGTATGGTGGGCAATGGATATGGGAGCGGTTCTGGATATTGACGGGTTCACTATCGATGGTATTGGCCTTCATGAACCTTCTGCCTATTCCTGCCCTCGATGGTGGCCACGTTATATTCTTGCTTTACGAGATGATAGCCGGCCGCAAGCCGTCCGATGTTTTTCTAGAAAACGCCCAAAAAGTGGGTACTCTTCTAATTTTAAGTTTAATGTTATTCGTGCTGGTGATTAAGCCAGTTCTAGGAGCGTTCAACTCAGGTTCCTAATTGACAGCTTAAACTCTAGTGCCTTTATTTCTTGAAACCTAAAAAGTACAGAGTACCCTAGCCACCTTTTCATGCTCCGCAAACTGCTTCTAGTTCACATGCTGCTATTCGTCGCTACGCTAACGGCGTGGGCGCACGCTTATCATGCGAGCATCATGGACGTGCGCTACAACGCGCAGAAGCAGCAGTTGGAAATTGCGCTTAAAGTTTTCACCGATGACTTCGAAGCGGCCCTCTCCACTGGCCGGCCGGCGTCTATTAGCCTCGACCAGTCGCCTAAGCCGCTGGTGACGCAACTAACAACGGATCTGCTACGCAAATCAGTGGCTTTCGCAACTAAGCCGGGGGAGGTGCTGCCGTTGCAGTTGCTGGGCATGCAAAAGGAGAACGACGCGCATTGGCTGTATTGCACCGTTAAACTAGCGAAGCCGGTTACCAGTTTTACTTTGCGCCCCTCCTTGTTGCTCCCCACTTTCCCTGACCAGATGAACATCGTAAACGTGGAAGCTGGCAGTAAAAAGCAAAGCGTTTTGTTTCGGGATGGTGAGCAAGAGCAGAAGATCAACTGGTAAGAGCTTGACCTAAAGCAGTTCTCGGGTTCGTGTACCAGCTGACCGAGGCTGTAGCGCGAAGCCTGAGCTTCGCGTATCGTTGAGCAAATAGTACCGCATAGAGGCCAGTCGTTCAACCTCAGCAACGATACGCGAAGCTCAGGCTTCGCGCTACAGCCTCTACGCTAACTTGAGAATCGCTCCAAGCTTCAATTAAAAAGAGCGCCTTTCACACTCAGTGAAAGGCGCTCTTTATATTAGATAGAACAGAAATCAGGTGCATTGGATTACTTCCAATCCGCCCCGCCAGCTTCCTTCTTGCCTTCGTCGGGCTTTATCAAGCGGAACTCCACCCGGCGGTTGGTTTTGGCGTCTTCTTCTGTCGCTTCTTCCTTCAGGGGTTTCGTGCTGCCGAAGCCTTGGTTTTCAATGCGGTTGGGTTGCAGCTTGCCTTTTTGCTCGATATATCTTCGGATAGCTTCCGCCCGATCTTGCGAAAGTTTCTCGTTGAAATCGGGGTCACCTTTCGAGTCGGTGTGGCCAGAAATGTTGAGGCGGAACTCCGGGTGGTCCACCATAAATAGAGCAATCCGGTCGAGGATAGGGTGCATAGACTGCCGGATGTTGGACTTGTCTTGGTCGAACTCAATGTTCTTGAAAATCAGGGGCAAACCGTAGTCGATAGAGTTCGTCATGAGCTTCATGACGGTGTCGCCTTTCAGTTCAAACTTTTTCTCGACGCTGAAAAACTCAGGGCTCTGAATGAGCATCACGTAGTGCGAGCCTTCAATCAGGTCGAAATCGAAGGAGCCGTCGGGCCGGAGGTATTTGGCGGCCACTTCAATGCCGTCGTCGGTGTCGATGATGGTGATGATGCCGTTCAATGGCTTCTGCGAAACAGAATCAACCAGCGTTCCTTCGATGTGCGTGGTGGCCAGGGGCTGCGCCTCCATGGGCAACGGGAAGGAATAGAGGTCCAGATTCTTCATGTCCTTTTCCTCGGAGCGGGCATAGTACAGGTTCTGCGAGTCGGAGTCGATGGTGAAGTAGTACTCGGACCCTTTGCCGTTTACCAAGGGGCCAATGTTTTTGGGCTCCTGCCAACGGCTTTGCACGCGGTACGTTTTGTAGATGTCGAAGTCGCCGTAATTAAGCAGTTGCCCCCGCGACGAGAAATACAACACGTTGTAGAGCGGGTGGTAGAACGGGCTAACCTCGCTTTCCCGCGTGTTCACCACGGGGCCCATGTTTTCGGCTTTCGCCCACTGGTTGTTCTTGTTTTTGTAAGTGTACCAGATATCCGCCAAGCCAAAACCCCCAAGCCGGTCGGACGCAAAGTACAGCGTGTCTTCATTGAGGGAAAGGGTTGGCTGCGAATCCCAGGCAGTCGAATTAACGAGGGCCCCCAAGCTTTTCGGCACGGTCCATTGGTCGTCCTTGAAGGTAGAGGTGAACAGGTCGCAGTTGCCGTGGCAACTAGGGCACTCGCAACGGGCAAAATAAATGGTTTTACCGTCCTTGGTGAAGCAGGCCGAGCCTTCGTTGTAAAGTGAGTTGATGGGTTTGGGCAGCGGTTCAGCTTCGGTCCACATTTCGCCGTCCTTGCGCGAGACGTACAGATCTTCGTCCACCACGCCGTTGATGCCGCGCATCTTACGCTTAGAGGAAAAAAGCATCATGCCGGCCGTCGAATTCAAGGTAGGACCGTAGTCCTCGGCCTTCGAGTTGATGGCGTCGCCCATGTTGGTGTACACGCCTTTGGGCGGCCGGAAGGCCACGATTCCCTTGCGGTATTCCACTAAATTGTAATACGTTTTCAGCGGGACGTAGAGGTCAGCAGTTTTTTGCTCCAACGAGTCGTAGTAGAGCTGAATTTTCTGGATGTCTTGGCGGTGGTGCTTAAGGGCGAGGCGGAAATAGGCTTTGGCTAGCTCTTCTTTGCCGGCCTTCTCCCAAAGCTGAGCCAGGCGCCAGAGCAGGGGAGTATCCTTGGCAAAATTCTCGATGCCGAACTTGCGCACGTAGGCATCCAGCAACACCCGAGCTTGCGCCAGGTTACGGCGCTTTTCCGCTTTCTGAATAGCGCGCAGCTCCTTCTTATTTTCGTAGTAAGGAATGCGGTTGATATTGGGGAAAACTGGCGTGGCATCAGCCCGCAGCCGAATCTGCCGCGTCATGCGGCTCGGAAGCTTACGTTGCCGCAGAGGCGCAGTGCTTTTTTGCTGTGCCCACAGCACACCCGGCAATCCAATCAGCAATAGCAGCAAAAACGTACGTAGAGAACTAAGCATAACGATAAATTGCGCCGGAGCCAGACGGCGTGGCGCGGTAAAGCTCAAAAATAGGAATTTTCAGGTACCCACAGTTTTATTCTTGTTGCTAGGCAACAGCATGCCGGAACTGCCGGAGTGACGGTGCACAAGTCTAGCTATTTGGGGTGGGGCCTGCCAGAGAACGACCAACGTAGCATGGCACAACACTTGTCAAACTAGTATCTTCGGAAATTCGCCTGCGTATGAGCGAAGTCGCTCAGTAGGTTCCTGTCATTCTGGCACCGCCTATTTGCCCTCCGCTCTCCTACGTTGCCGTGTCCGCTGTTTCCCCGCTTTTTCTTCGTCTCTTTTATTGATGGCCGATAACCCTGCTGAAGTAGTATCTATTGTGGCAACCGATCCTGAGTATCCTCTCGATTTACAGGAGGCGCCCTCCACGCTGCCTTTGTTGCCCGTGCGCAACACCGTGCTATTTCCGGGAGTGGTACTGCCCGTCACCGTGACGCGCAAAAAGAGTGTGCGCTTGGTGCGCAAAGCGTACCGCGGTGATAAGCTAGTAGGGGTGGTAGCGCAGAAAAACAATCAGCAGGACGACCCCGGCCTCACCGATTTGTACGAGGTGGGGACCATGGCTCGCATTCTGAAGCTGCTGGTACTGCCCGATGGCAACACCACCATCATCATTCAAGGCCAGAGCCGCTTTCATATCGAAGAGCAAACCCAGGCCACGCCCTATCTCACGGCTCGCGTCAATTATTTTACGGAGACGTTTCCTACCAAGAACACCAAGGAGGTGAAAGGCTTGGTAGCCTCGTTGAAAGATGCCGCTGCCAAGATGCTGCGGCTTAATCCCGAAATTCCGCAGGAAGCCCAGGTTGCCCTCGACAATATCGAGTCGCCGGCCTTTCTCACGCATTTTCTGAGTTCCAACATCAACGTGGAAGTAGGGCAGAAGCAGAAGCTGCTTGAAATCAACGATGGGGTGGAGCGCGGCACTTTGTTGCTGGAGATGATGATGAAAGAGATTCAGCACCTGGAAATCAAGCACGAAATTCAGAGCAAGGTCCACACCGACATCGACCAGCAGCAGCGCGACTACTTCCTGCGCCAGCAAATTAAAGTGCTGCAAGACGAGCTAGGCGGCTCCGAAGGACCCGACCAGGACGTTGACAAGTTTCGGCAGCGGGCCAAGCTGAAGCAATGGCCCGAGGCCGTTGCCAAGCACTTCAGCAAGGAGCTGGACAAGCTGAGCCGCGTAAACCCGCAGGCCGCCGAATATCCGCTCACGGTCAACTACGTGGAGTTTTTGTTGGACTTGCCTTGGGGCGAGCAAACCAAAGACAACTTCAACCTCAAGCGCACCCGCAAGATTCTGGATGCCGACCACTACGGCATGGAGAAAGTGAAGGAGCGCATTGTCGAGTATTTGGCAGTGCTTAAGCTGAAGCAGGACTTGAAGGCGCCCATTTTGTGCCTCTACGGCCCGCCCGGCGTAGGCAAAACTAGCTTAGGACGGTCCATTGCCAAGGCCCTGGGCCGTAAGTATGTGCGCATGAGCCTAGGTGGCGTGCGCGACGAGGCCGAAATACGAGGGCACCGCAAAACCTACGTCGGCGCTATGCCGGGCCGTATCATTTCGCAAATCAAGAAAGCCGGCGCCTCCAACCCCGTCATCGTGCTCGACGAGATTGACAAGCTGGCCTCCGACTTTCGTGGTGACCCTTCGTCGGCGCTGCTGGAAGTGCTGGACCCCGAGCAAAACTCCACCTTCACCGACAACTATCTGGAAGTGGAGTACGATTTGAGCCGGGTACTGTTCATTGCCACCGCCAATTCGCTCGATACCATTCAGCCCGCCCTGCGCGACCGAATGGAAATCATCGACCTGACCGGCTACACGCTGGAAGAGAAAAGCCAGATTGCCAAGAAGCACCTATGGCCCAAGCTGCTCACCGACCACGGCCTGAGCATCAAGGATGTAGCCATCACCACGGCCGCTTTGCAGCGCGTAATCGACGACTACACCCGCGAGTCGGGGGTGCGCAGCTTGGAGCGCAAGCTAGGCGCCGTGGTGCGCAATATTGCCAAGAGCAAGGCCATGAAGGAAGGCTTCCCGGCTGCTCTCGAACCCAAGGACATTGCGCGCATTCTCGGTCCCGCCATCTTCGACCGGGATATTTACCAAGACAACGATACAGCCGGTGTCGTTACGGGTTTGGCCTGGACATCGGTTGGAGGTGATATTTTGTTTATTGAAAGCCTGCTGAGCCGGGGCCGTGGCAAGCTCACCCTCTCGGGCCAACTCGGGGATGTAATGAAGGAATCGGCCATTACAGCGCTAAGCTATTTGCGCAGTCGGGCCGAGGAACTCGGTATAGATTACCGCCTCTTCGATCAGTACGATCTGCACATTCACTTCCCCGAAGGTGCCGTGCCCAAAGACGGACCGAGCGCTGGCATTGCCATCTTCACCAGCATCGCCTCGGTTTTCACGCAACGCAAGGTCCGCAGCCACTTGGCCATGACCGGCGAAATCACGCTACGGGGCAAGGTACTGCCTGTGGGTGGCATCAAGGAAAAGATCTTGGCCGCCAAGCGCGCCGGTATCCGCGACATTATTTTGTGTAGCAAGAACCGCAAGGACATTCTGGAAATCTCCGCCGAATACCTCAAGGAAGTAACGGTGCATTATGCCGACCGGGTAGACGAGGTGTTGAAAGTAGCCCTGCTGGATGAATTAGTCGAGCACCCCTTGAAATTGATAGTCCGTGACGAGCCGCTGGCTGCTCCAGTGCCGAGCGTAGAAGTTCAGTGAAGCAAGTTGCTCAAGTAGGGCGGTTGTCCTTCCGACGCAGGAGAAGCTGAGTTAGCTGGTTGAACAACTTAACTCAGCTTCTCCTGCGTCGGAAGGACAACCGCCCTACATGGCCAAGCTATAAACAAATTGAATTGCGTGTTGCCTGGCAGCGGGTAACTAGTAACTCATTTGGGATGTGCAATAAAACGCCGTAGTAAGCGTGTTAGCCCTGGAATGCTTCACAAACGCTGTATCTTGTTCTTATGATTCGACTGTTACATTGCCGAGCTATTGTTATTCTATCTGTTGGGTTGGGAATGGGCTTAACTCCGGTGGCAATGGCTCAGATTGGAGGCCAACAGGCTTTTTCTTTTCTGAACCTACCTCCTGGCGCCAAAACAGCCGCTTTAGGTGGCGTCAACGTATCGTCCCGCGACTCTGACCCGACCATGTTCCTGAGCAATCCGGCGCTGCTCAATTCTGAGATGGAAGGCCGGTTGGCACTAAGCTTCGTCGATTACGTATCTGACATCAAGCAAAGCACCGTGGCTTATGCTTTCAACACCGAGAAAGCTGGACGTTTTGGCGTGGGCCTGAGCTACTTGAGCTATGGCAATTTTCAGCAGTACGATGCGGCTGGTAATGCGCTCGGCGAGTTCTCGGTGAACGAGTACTCCTTGAGTGTAGCTGATTCTTACACGCAAGGCAATTTCACGTTGGCGGGCACGGCCCGACTGGCCGTATCGGGTATTTCCGGCAACCATTCGGTGGCAGCGTTGGCTGATGTGGGAGCTGTATTTAAGCACCCCGAGCAAGACTTTACGGTGGGCTTGACAGCGCGCAACGTTGGCTACCAACTTAAGCCCTATGCCGGCGCTGGTCGGGAGCCAATGCCACTCGATGTGCAAATTGGGGCTTCCATCAAGCCCGAGCATATGCCGTTACGCTTCTCCCTTACGGCTCACCACCTTCAACAACTTGATATTGTATACCTGGACCCTAACCAACGCGGCCAACTCGACGAAAGTGGCGAGGAAATCAAAAAGAAGAAAACGCTGGGAGACAAAATTGCCCGTCATTTCGCGGTGGGTGGGGAACTACTGTTAGGTAAAAACCTGAATGTGCGCGTGGGTTACAACCATTTACAGCGCCGTGAATTGCGCTTAGACAACACGAGTGGGGGAGCTGGTATCTCTTTCGGCGTGATGTTGCGTATCAGTCAGTTTCAGCTCGATTACACACGTGCCGGGCTGCACGCTAGCGGCGCGGCCAACTACTTCACCGTAGCCCGCAATTTGAACACGCTGTTCACCAAATCGCAGTAGTCCACAGTTGCTTCGGATTCGCTTTTTGTTTCATAAGTACAGCACCCTGTTCAGCACTAAGTGAGACGGGATGCTGTTCTATTTTTTTGTTGAAGTCCTTTTCCTATGCTTGATTCCAGCAACTTTCTTACCCCGGCCCAGATTGTGGCCGAGCTTGATAAGTACATTATTGGTCAGCACGAAGCCAAGCGTCATGTGGCCATTGCCCTGCGCAACCGCTGGCGCCGCTTGCACGCTCCGGCCGACATGCAGCGTGAAATTGTGCCTAACAATATCCTGATGATAGGCTCCACGGGCGTCGGGAAAACAGAAATTGCTCGCCGTTTAGCAGCTATTTCCGATGCTCCTTTCACGAAAGTGGAAGCTTCTAAGTTCACGGAAGTTGGCTACGTGGGCCGCGATGTAGAAAGCATGGTGCGCGACTTGGTTGAGCAATCGGTGAACCAAGTGAAGCAACGCCGCAAGGAGGCCGTGAAAGCACAGGCTGCGCAAGCCGTGGAAGACTTGATTCTGGATGCTTTGATTCCGCCGGTAAGTAGTGCTGGGGCCATGAGCAAAGCTTCTGTTGGTTTCGGTGGCCTAACGGATGGCTCTACTGTACCCGATTCCGACTACGAGTTGAATGAGCGCACTCGTGAGAAATTCCGCGAAAAGATTCGTAATGGCGAACTCGACGACCGCAAAATTGAAATCAAAGTGCAGCAAGGGGGCGCTCCTGGTATTGGGGTAGTAGGTGGTGCTCCGGGCATGGATGAAGCCTCTTTGGCTGGCCTACAGGATATGTTGGGCTCCATGCTGCCCAAGAAAACCCGCAAGCGTAAAGTCACCATTGCCGAGGCGCGTAAAATCCTGCTCGACGAAGAAGCCGCCAAACTCATCGATATGGACGAGGTGAAAGACGAAGCTATTCGGCAAGCTGAAAACGCTGGTATCATCTTCATCGACGAAATAGATAAAGTAGCCAGCCGCAGCGGCAAAGGCGGTGGTGGCCCCGACGTGAGCCGCGAAGGTGTGCAGCGCGACCTGCTGCCTATTGTAGAAGGATCGGCAGTGAGCACCAAGTACGGCGTCATCAACACCGACCACATCTTGTTCATTGCTGCCGGGGCTTTCCACGTAGCTAAGCCCTCCGATCTGATTCCGGAGTTGCAAGGCCGTTTCCCCATCCGGGTGGAACTCCAGAGCCTCACCAAAGACGACTTCTTCCGCATCCTTAAAGATCCTAAAAATGCCCTTACCAAGCAGTATGAAGCCCTTCTGCAAGCTGAAGAAGTATTTTTGAGTTTCGAGGATTCAGCCCTGGAGCGGTTAGCAGAAATTGCTTTTGAGGTGAATGCCGAAGTTGAAAACATCGGGGCTCGTCGGCTTCACACCGTTATGAGCCGCTTGCTTAACGACATCCTCTTTGATGTCCCGGACCTGATTGGACCTAATGCGCGCATCCTCATCACCCGCGAGCTAGTGGATGAGCGCCTGCAAAGTATGGTCCGCAACCGCGACGTATCTCAGTATATTCTCTGAGGGAGCATCGCTGAGGCAGTGAAATAAGTAGTGCCGCTCAACGGCAAGAGAAAACTCCCGTATCTGATGCGGGGCTTTCTTTTATCGTTGAGCGGCACTACTTATTTCACTTTTTTACGGATGCATTACTACATCATTACTGGAGCAAGCCGCGGGCTTGGTAAGGCGTTAGCTGAAGCTATTCTAAGTCAACCCGATACGCATGTATTGGGTGTGTCGCGCCATGCTATTATTCAGCACGAGCGGTATCAGCACCAGCCTCTCGACTTGTCAGATATTACGGCGGTCGAGAACAATCTACACAAGGTGTTTCCCGCTTGTCCTAATGCGGCCGGCATCACTCTCATCAATAATGCCGCAGTTCTAGGTGACATTGGTTACTTAGGAGAGCATGAGAACGAGCATTTCGAGTTTGTGTTCAGCGTCAACGTAATTGCGCCAGCTATGCTCATGAACATGTTCATCGGCGCTTATAGCTCACAGACTGCCATACCTCGCACTATTTTGAACATCAGTAGTGGCGCTGCTCAGCGGCCTATCGATGGGTGGGGAGCTTACAGCGCTTCTAAAGCGGCTCTCGATGCCCTCACCCGTACCGCTCAGAAAGAGCAGGACCTACGCGGCTCAGGTATACGGCTGCGCAGTTTATCTCCCGGCGTATTGGATACCGCTATGCAGGAGTACATCCGCAACGCTGATACAAACAGCTTTAGTGAAGCCTCTAAGTTCGCTGCTTTACACTCAGAAGGTAAGTTGGCAGAGCCTAATGTAACAGCACAGAGAGTATTAACTTGGTTACAAAGGCCATTTTTAGAAGGAGAAGTTGTATTACAACTACGGAATATATAAGATTGTTATTACTTTAAAGTATTAGTCAACAACGATAATTTTGGTTCAAGTTTCGGCATTCAAATGAAACTTGAACTAAAAATTAGCATAGACTAAGTAGTTAATAACTGTTACTCGCTTTGATCATGTAAGTGCTAAACGAATTGTAGTTCTTCTACCTATTTCTCGTATGAGTATCCACGGCGTTTTCGTATTAGCCACTCAATAGTGAGTGGTAGAACATTGTTAATGTATTATTAAACAAAAAACCCCTCTACGATATGTAAAGGGGTTTTGTGCTCTAAACAGCAAAGATTACTGAATCACTCGAACGCGCACCGGCATAGGAATAATTGTAGTGCCATCTTCCAATTCTATCAAGAAGTAGTACCCAATGTCTGTTGGTACTGCGGTTGTGCTAGGTACTGGAATGGTGGGTGCAGGGGGAGTACCAGCAGCTGGGCCAATTGGACCAGCAGAAGTGCCAACCCGCACACGGTAGCGCAAGTAGTCAGCAAGAGTAGTAGTGTAAGTAATCGTATTAGAACCATTGCCCACAATAGGTGCTGTGTTTAACGCAGTAGAAGCAGCAGTGGAGTTAAGGTTGCCAAAATTAAGGGCTGTTGCACTACTTGTCGCCACCTTCGTGATTTGCTTAATTCTTCCTTTCTCAGCAGGAATTGTAAACTCGATGGTAATGTTACCGCCTGTAGCAACTGAAGTCGTGACTACAGGAAAACGTTCGAAGTAAGTGGCGTTAGTTACCGTGACGGGAATGTCAGCTTGACTATCTTCTACTGGACCAAGATTTACACCATAATCTTTTTCGCAAGAGAAAATGCTAGCTGAAAGAAGCACCAGAGTGCAGAGTTTTATGAGACGCTTTTTCATAAGAAACAAAATGAGAAGTGTGGTCGAAATGGACAATTAATCGACATCCCACCACACTGGTACTATAGTACCGGGAACCGGGTTAGGTGCATTGACTGCATTGCCAGAGCTTTCGGAAGCTGGGTACACGAAACGCTTGGGGATAACATTAGGATCATCACCTTGTGCGTTCAAGGCCAGAGCTAATCGAGGGTAGCCGGTCCGGCGGTAGTCGTTGTAAGCCTCATAGCCGTTGCCTACCCACGCTATCCACTTCTGCGTTATAATCTGATTCAATCTCTGCTGCGTCGTCCCTCGTAAGATTGCTACTGAAGGATTAGCCGCTAAGTAGGTTGTTACTGCTGCATCTGTTATACCAGCCTTAAGCATCGAGGCACGAATAGCATCTTGATACAAGCTCTGTACTGTACCGCTGCCTGTAGATGTACCTAAGATAAGGGCCGACTCAGCCATAATGAACAAGCGCTGGAAGTTCGTGAGGAGACGAATGGGGGCATCTCCCGTGCTACCAGTGAAATACACATTGTATTTAGAGCGGTTAGCCTGCAAAGGCTCTACTGGTACAGTATTACCGTTTTGGTAAGCATAAAATACTCCTAATGGAGTATTGGTAGCTCCAACAGTAGCTGCGGGGACAGTGTTGAAATAAATAGGCAAGCGCGGGTCATTTTTCACTCGCATACTGTCCAGTAAACGCTGGCTCAGCGTTATGTCGAGTGGGCGCTGTCCAGCAACGGAGCCAGTAACGTTAACCCCGTTAAAATCATAAATCGGATTGCGGTTACCTACTGTACCACCGAACGGAACTTGGAAGTCATCTGCATTGGTAGCAATGTAATTATTCGCAGCAATTACCTCGTTTATGATGGTAGTGGCCAAGGCAGGCTCTTTACGGCTAATAGTATTAGCTAACTTTAGCCGTAATGTATTGCCCATACGCTTCCATTTAGCCAAGTCGCCCCGATACACTGGGTCATCAGTAGCCGAAGGCTTCAATGCACTCTGCAGGTCTAATTCAGCTAATCCTTCCTTCACTAATGCATCAAGGCTCTGAACATCAGCAGTGCCTTTGTATATGTCTTCCTGTCGGTCGAAACGCGGTTGCAACCTTGCAAGACCCTGAAGCGCTTCTGAATACGGAATGTCTCCCCACAGGTCCGTTACCATTGCGAAATTGTATGCTTTGAGCAGCTTAGCAATTCCTGAGTAAGCAGGGCTGGCAGTTGAAGAGGCTACATTGATAAGGGTATTGGTGTTTTCCAGCACCCCAGCGTATTGCTCAAACTGCCACTGGTTGTCTAGACCGCCACGGATGTTGTACACATCCTGACCCGATGCTTGGTTCGCAGTACCAGCTACGTGCTGCACAAGTAACGACGTAATGCGATTAATCTCATTGCCGTTAGAAAAGCCTGTAGTGATTATAGAACTGGTAAGCAACACACTAGGTGGGGCAGTGGTGCTGTTATTAGGACTCGTATTCACGTCAAGGAAGTCGTCAACGCAACTTGCGGTGCTAAGTGCCACCACTCCTGCTAGCGCAAGACCAATGTATTTCTGATATTTCATGTTTTGAAGTCGAAAAGCTTTCTTAAAGCTATATTACAAAGTGAAACGCAGGTTAACGCCGTAATTGCGAGCGTTAGGCGAACCTTGCAATTCTAGGCCACGAATATTACCTGCACCTTGGGTATTTACCTCCGGGTCGAAAGGAGCGTTGGGAGCATAATAGAATAGGTTGCGACCTGACAATGAGATGTTTGCTTGGCCAAACGGAGTCTTTTCCAGTAAGCTTTTTGGAAGTGAATATCCCAACGTCACTTCGCGCAGGCGGTAGGCAGTAGCATCGTACACGTTTAGGTCGCTTTGCAAGCCAAAGCTCCCCCAATAGGACTGAGCATCAACCTGAATATTATTTGGGCTATACGTTCCATCAGCGTTTGCAATTACACCCGGAATTACGCGAGGAGCTTCCCGATTTACCCCAGTTTCCTCTAAGGAACCGTTGCCCTTAAAGGTGCCAGCAGTAAAGGATATTACATCACTCCCATAAACGGCATCAACCAAGAACGAAGCAGTAAGCCCCTTATAGCTAACTGTGTTGCTGATACCACCTTGCCATTCTGGATTAGGGTCAGCAATAATTTGATTGGTTAATTCAGGGGCAAATAAACCCGTAGCTGGATTAATGATGTATTGGTCGTAGTAAGGACTATTTCGGTCGGTTACACGCGGCTTTTTCTGGCCTCGTATAACCCCGTATGGCTGATCAATGACAAAGGATGGGCTTGTGCCCGTGAAAGTAGCTCCAGCAATTTGTGACTGCGTTACACCTTCAGATATTTCCAATACTTTATTGCGGATACGAGTGAAATTAACACTCACATCCCAGCGAAAGTCTGTCGTTTTTACTGGTGTAATGTTTACTAAGGCCTCGAAGCCTTTGTTATCTACGCGACCCACGTTAGTAGTTCGTGTCAAAAATCCCGAAGAAGGAGCTGTCGACACATCAAGAATCTGACTTTCGCTAGTAGTCTTGAAGTATGTCAAGTCGAAAGTCAGCTTGTTATTAAAGAAGCCTAAGTTTGTGCCTACTTCGTACGACTCAGTGAACTCTGGCGTTAACACTTGGCCTCCGCCTAGACGATTTCCAATATCAAACCCAGCGAAACTAGCACCGCCAATTATGAATGGAAAGTTGATGCTAGCAACGTTGTTTCCTTGGCTACCTACAACGTAGTATTGGTCAATTAGATACGGATCGGCATCGCGACCTACCCGGGCCACATTGCCCCGAATTTTACCATATGAGAAGATGTCATTGGAAATCTTGAATGCATCTGTGAACACAAAACTAGCCGTAGCCGACGGGTAGAAGAAAGTATTATTCTCCTTAGGTAATGTCGAGGATTGGTCGGCTCGGCCCGTCAGTTCCAAAAACAAATAATTGTTGTAGGACAATGACAATTGCCCGTAGTAACCTAGTAAACGGCGAGTGCTGTTAGTTTCGCTTGTGCCGTTAGAAAAAGTGGTAGCGTTTGAAAGATTATAGAAGTTGGGGAAAATTAGGTTATCACCCTGCGCAAATACTTCCTGCCTCCGTCGCTGGTTGATGTTTTGGCCCAACAGTAAATTGGCGTTGAGTCCCTCAGCAAAAATATTGTCCTTTTTCAGGGTTACCAATAAGTCACCGTTAATTTCGCTGCGGAAGAGCGTCTGGTCAATCACCTGGCCGGCTGCGGCACGCGTCGAACTGATGTCGTATATCTGCTTGCGGCGGTCGGTGTAGGTATCCAGTCCTGCACGATACGCTACATTCAACCACGGAGCAATCTCATAGCTTAAGTTGGCTATGTTGATAAACCGAGTTAGGTTGGACGTAGAAGAATTTCGCAGCAAGCTCCAAAGTGGGTTTTCACCGCCGGCAAGTGGAATATTACGCCCTGTAACTGGATCTATGTAAGGCAGTCCTTGCAGATTATAGCTGCGCGGCACCACGTTCAAGCGACCAAAGGGCGAACCGCCGTTTCCTTGCTGAGGCCCTAGTTGATTAGTCTGAATAAAGTTTACTGAACCACCTGCACGTAGTTTGTTCAGTAGCGTTGTGTTGCCACCTAGCTGCACACTAGTGCGATTTAATTTAGAATTTTCAGTTATGCCCTTTTGGCTTGTGTTGTTAACACTTAACGACAAGTTTTGCTCGGCATTGCCACCCGCAATGTTCACCCCATTCTGTAGGATAGTGCCCTGCCGATAGAAGTCTTTTATGTTATTGGGGTAAGCACGGTAGTCTTGTTCTTGGGTGCTGCCATCGGTGGCTCTGTATAATAGGCCGTTGGCTAGTGTAGGAGTAGTGCCAAAACGTGGGCCCCAAGAGTTGGTAGATCCCGTGTTAGGGTCACCATTGACTAGTACGTTCGCACCCATGGTGCCTTGGCCGTAATCATTCTGTAGATCCATCAGGCCATACACGCGCTGTAGTGAAAGACCTGAAGTGACGGTCACTTCCAACTTTTTGTTGACGTTGCGGCCGGACTTGGTAGTAATGATAACAGCGCCAGATGAAGCTCGCGAACCATAAAGTGCCGCCGCAGCCGGACCTTTCAGAATGTTTATACTTTCAATGTTTTCTGGATCAATATCTGCGGCCCGGTTAGACTGCTGGGCTCCAAATAGTGTGCTAGATGTTCGGTCTAGATCATTGCTAATAGGAATACCGTCTACTACAAACAAAGGCTGATTATTGCCTCCCAAAGAAGTTATACCGCGAATGTTAATATTAGATGAAGATCCTGGTAAACCACTGGATGTAACAATATTTACACCAGCTACTTTGCCTTGCAATGCACTTAACACGTTTGGCTCCGACTTCTGCGAAATCTGATCAGCTTTAATTTGCTGTGTAGCATAGCCTAGGGAGCGAGTATCCCGCTCAATTCCAAGTGCAGTTACAACTACTTCGCTCAATTGCTTGGAATCTGTAGCTAAACCGATGCTGAGTGAATTCTCTGTACCAATAGCGCGCTCTACCGATACATAACCAACCGAGCTGAAAATGAGTGTGCCTCCACTAGTAGGTACATTATTCAATGAATAAGTGCCGTCTGAATTAGTGGATACACCATTCGTGGTACCTTTCAGCAGCACTGTCACGCCAGGCAAGCCTTCACCAGTTTGCCGATCAGTTACTTTACCAGATATGCTCCGGTCTTGTGCCGATACCTGCTGCAACAGGCCGACCATGAGTGCAGGACTCATGAGTAAGATTTTGTTCATGAATAGCGTGTGAGTGAAGAAAGAGAAAAGGTTTATTTAAAGAACTATGAAGAACGTTTTAAATCACAATCTACAACCATATTTTGAAAAATAGCCCCTGAATTTTAAAAATGACAAATTTCAAGAGCTAATAATTTTAATTATTGACCATCTGTATAATTTAATAAATATAATTCCCTCTATAAGTACATAATAGCTTGAGTAAGTGCAACGTACACCATTACTTATACTATTATAACCGAGTTGAAATTGATTATAGTGGATTTATAGATGTCTTGCTATATAACGTGGGGAGAGGATCTGGGACACTTATGCTGTTGGTATTCAACTCCGACTGTGGGTACAGGAAACGTTGAGGCAGGCCTTGCGTGCCGAAAGTTGGCAGATTGATTAGGTTTTTTGTGCGTCGAGCATCGTTGAAAGGTTCTATCTGACCAATGAAACTAAGGTAACGCTCGGTCAGAATCTCCTTCAACATATTAGTGGAGGTAGCACCACCTGGGATGTCGGCCAAGACATAGTCATCATACCGGCCTCCATATTGTACTGCCAACGCGTTCCGGTGAAGATTCAAATGAACTAGTGCCGTGCTTAAGTCACCGGCACGTGCATACGTTTCGGCCAGGATTAGCTGATTTTCGGAGTACGTAAGGATCGGGAAAGCAACGGCAGGTTCGGCGTAGCCCGAGTTGGTAAGCAGTCCGTAATTCTCGCGGTTGGAAGCCGGAGAGCGAGTAAAGAAATAGGAAAACCGCGCGGATTCGTTGGTTTTGGCGTTGTTGCGGTTGCCCGAGACTGTTGTCTGACGGCTTGGGTCGAGTAGGCGTGCCGCATAAGAATTGGTGGCCGACAAGTAACCTACACGCTCTGAGTTGAATTGGTAGTAAAAGTTTTCGGCGCCGTCCACTTCCTTATGAGGCATGAGCCAGTCATTGCCGGAATTGCTTATACCGCGCAAGGCAGTCCGGCGAGCCGAATCGTATTGCTGCGTGTGCAAAAAGTAGCGAGCCTTTAGCGTGTAGGCAGCTTCTGTCCAGCGTCCTCCGTCACCTTGGTAGAAGATGTCACGTTGTGAGCCGCCGCCGCCAGCTAGTTTGCTAATAGCCGCGTTAAGCTGCTGTTGCAGGTCTTCATATACCTGCTGTTGTGGATCATAGGCTGGGTTAGCAAAAGCAACAGGATCATTCACTTCCCGGAACGGTATGTCGCCAAAAAGACTGGCGGTGGTTCCTACGGCGTGGGCTTCCAAAACCTGCAGAATGCCTGCCAGGCGTGGGTTGCGTTCATTCAGAGCCGCAGCGGCAGCGATGCGGCTCTGCGTTACTATCTCTAAGTAGGTATTAGACCACATGTTGTCGAAGTTACTGGCCGCGACATCATACCTTCCTATGCTGGTGTACTGGTCCCTGGCGCCGGTAAATTGAGCTGTCCACATGGCGGAAATCCGGGCTGCTTCTCCTTCGTGAAGCAAGGCATCAGCTAACTCAATGCCTTGCAGCATAGTAGCGGCGTCAGCGAGAGCAGGATTATTCGGATCTACGTCGAGGTCGTTGACGAAATCTTGGCATGAACCAAGTGCAATTCCGACGCTTACGAGTAAAGCGGAGGTATATTTAAAGGCAATCTTCATGACGAGTTGATTTGTGGGCCAAGAGTAAACTAGTAGGTGACACGCAAGCCAATCAGGAAAGAGCGGGTACTTGGATTGTTGAAGTATTCCAATCCGCGGCCCGCGCTTTGACCGGTAAGATTTGTCTCCGGGTCCACTCCTTTAAATTCCTTGGTCCAAAGCACCAGGTTACGACCTGTAAGGGTTAGTTCTAGGTTGCTTAGCTTGGTGAAGCTGCGAAACCCCTCCGAGTTCAGATTATAAGCTAGCGTAACTTCCCGTAGCCGCATCCAGGTAGCGTCCTGGATGAAATGCTCACTGACATTACCAAACCCACCTCCCAAGCCTCGGTACCAAGCTTCATCTAAGGCTACCGGGCCACCACCAAAATTGTCGAGGCGACCTCGAAACGTGTAATTGCCATCGGCATCGGGGGTGTAGCGAGTTGCGACCGTCGAATTAGCTGGAGCACCATACACGCGAGTAGCGCGGGCTTCATCGGCCCCAAGTGTGGTTTCAACGTCTGTGTACTTCGATACGCCAAAATTGCGCAGAATACTTTCTGTGCCCGCCCAAATGTCACCACCTTGCTGACGCTCAACCAATATGTAAAGCCGCAATCCTTTATAGCTGAACGTGGTATTGAGGCCCGAACGCCAGTCAGGATTGGGGTCGCCTATTACACTTTCTTCAACTGCTGATCTAGGGAACCCTGGATTGTTTGGATCGATAACCAAATCGTTGTTATTCTCTGGGTCTCGTTCGAATTTGCGTCCCCATAAGGCGCTAAAAGGATATCCTTCTACAACACGTGCCGAAGTGCCAACAAAGCCATCGAGAAAGATGGATTCTGCGCCAGACACGCTTAGCACTTTGTTGCGGTTGCGTGTCCAGTTGCCCCCAACGTTCCAAGTGAAGTCATTGAGCTTTACTATATCGGCGTTTAAATCAACCTCAACGCCTCTATTCCGAATTTCGGCGGCATTAGCCCACTCCGAGGAGTAGCCCCTTGTTACGGAAACCGGCCGCGCAATCAATACATCGGAGTTGAGGTTCCGATAGTGCGTGGCACCAACTGTAATACGGTCTTGCAGGAAGCGCAAGTCCATGCCTACCTCTACCTCGTCTTTGCGTTCTGGCTTAAGAAACGGATTTCCGCGTACCGAACTGCGCTGAAAAGAAGCATTGAATGCCCCCGGATTTGCTGTTACCCCGTAGGTATCCGCGCTGATAGAAGGCACATACACGTCGCGGACTACGTAGAGGCGGGGCTCCAATCCCACTCTTCCGAACGCCGCCCGCACTTTACCAAAGCTCAAAACGCTGTTGTCTAGCAGCAAAGGTAATTTCGAGAACTGCCAAGCCAGATCCACCGAAGGATAGAAGAATCGACTTTGGGTGCTAGCGCCGAAAGTGGACGCATTTTCCAGACGGCCCGACGCATTGAGGAAGAGCTGTTCGTTGTACACCAGATTCAGCGTGGCATAGCCGGCTGAGTTTCGACGCTTGGATTCGTAGTCGAAGGCTTGCGTATTTTCGAAAGAAGCATTTCCAAAAAAGCTTTGGCCGCGTAAGTCTTGCACAAAACGGCCATAGGTTGCGCCATAGTTGAACTCAGTCCGCTGGTTTAAGTTCATGCCCACCAGCAACGTAGCACTCAGCTTTTCGCTAAAAGAGTGGGTAGCCCGAGCAAAGATGTCGCTGTTGAGCTGCGTTTCCGAAAACGATTCCTCTGTCGCCAACCCTAGCCCATCGTTGTCGGCTGAATTGATAGGGAAGAGGTCTTTGCGGATTTCAGAATAAAAATCAGCGCCGAAGCGGGCCGTTAAGCTCAGCCAGGGCAAAGGATCTAGCCCTACTTCCGTGGAGCCAATAAAACGGTCAACGGTGTTGGGCGTGAGCTGCTCTCTCATTGTCCAGAGCGCGTTGTTGTAGCCTGGATTGGCCGCCGCCCCAATGGGGTTGCGATAGGAGCGTTGCCGGTTGTTGTTTACGTCACCGTTCGGACTGAAAGCGGTGCCGATATAATCACTTTGATCGAAATCGGGGGATGTTCGCAGCAGTCCTAAGTACAGGCCGCTTCTATTAGAACCCTGCTGAATACGGTTGGAGTTGACGCGACTGTAGGTGGAGTTGCCAGCCAAGCGCACTACTTTGTTGAAGCGCTTCTCGGCATTAAGGCGGGCCGTTGAACGGCGATAATCTTGATTGGTGCGAACAATACCCTTCTGATTCAAGTCAGACAAACTCACAAAAATATTGCTCTCGCGGGTGCCAGCACTCAAGCTTAGGTTGTTCTCTAAGAAATGGCCCGTGTGAAATACTTCGTCGAAGTTTTGTTGTAAGAACGTTTGTTGGCTGTTCTTCCGGATGATAGGACGATAAATGTCGCCGTCGGCCGCTACGAAGTAGCCTGCTTCAGACTGCGTATCCACTTCGTCTGGTTCGCCACTTCTGTTGGCAATAATATCGCCCCATGTATAACCCGTATTTGTATTGGGGTCGGTAGGCGCACTAAACAGCCCGCCTGAACCTTGCCCGTACCTGTCCTGTAAGTCGTGCTTATAAGAAATTCGGTCGATGGAGTAGGTAGCGCCATACGTCACACTCAGTTTCCCGCCTTCCGTGTTACCTCGCTTGGTGGTGATAACAAGTACGCCATTAGACGCGCGTGACCCCCATAAAGCAGCGGCGGCGGCCCCCTTCAAGACCTGCACGGAGGCAATATCATTGGGGTTAATATCATTCAAGCGGGACTGCTGCGCCACACCCGCAGTGGAAGTGAGTTGTGAGCCCACCCCCGAAGATGTGTTGAACATGGGCACGCCATCAATGACAATCAGCGGCTGCGTTTCCCCATAGATGGTGTTTTGGCCTCGTATCTGGATATAGGCTCCTGCTCCAGGATCACCATTAGAGCGAGTGATTGCCACTCCGGAAGCTTTGCCCGACAAGCCCGTGATTACACTGGTCTCACCCGATTGGGCTACGGCTGCTCCCGTCACGCGAGACGTTGCCGTACCTAACTCGTCTTTGTTTTCTTTTATCCCAAGTGCCGACACCACCACTTCGCTGAGTTGTTTGGTGTCAGCTTCCATGGCTACGTTGAGTACTCCGCTTCTAACCGGTAGCTCAATAGTGTTATAGCCAACAAAGCTAAACGACAGCGTAGTAGTGGTAGTAGGCACGTCCAAGCTGAATGCGCCATCAGCGCCGGTTGAGGTGCCTCTGGAAGTACCCTTAGCCAGAACCGTTACCCCAGGCAGACCTTGGCCGGTGGCTTGGTCCGTGACCTTGCCGGAAACGGTCTTGGTTTGTGCTATTGCTTGCTGCACGAGGCCCGTCAGTGTCAAGGGAATCAACAGTAAAGATTTCTTCATAGAGAATGATAAAGGTGTGAGAGAGGAATAACCGTTTGGAAAATACTGAAAAATTCATAGAATCTCATTATATAATATAGGGCCACGTTTTTTCATGGTAATATTATTATTGACCGCTACTGCTCAAGACTACTTCTCTTAATTGAGGTTAGCCATAAAAGCGAGCCAGTCAACAATAGTTAATTTATAAGGCCAGAGTAAGTAGGATTTACCATGGGAGCGAACAATTTATTTGTTAAGTTTGGGATAAATTTTCTTCATTTATTCACCTTCACTCACCTAACGCTCAGTTTATATGAGAAAAATTCTCCTGAGTGCGCTTCTAGTGTCGCCTGTCCTGATGCAGCAGGCAGCGGCGCAGAATCGCAACATCACGGGCCGCGTGACAGACACGGCAACCGGTCAAGGTCTTCCCGGTGTGACAGTGCTGGCTAAGGGTACTTCTATCGGCACTTCCACAAATGCTGATGGATCTTATACAATAAGCGCTCCAGCAACAACAACTACGCTTACTTATAGCTTTATTGGTTACACGAGCCTCGAACGTTCTATCGGCGACGCATCTACCATCAATGTAGCACTTGCCACGGATACCAAACAACTAGGCGAAGTAGTTGTAACAGCACTTGGACGCGAGGAGCAAAAACGAAGTCTAGGCTATGCCGTTCAGGAGGTGCAGGGGGCTGACCTGACTCAGGCTCGCGAATCCAACGTAGTAAACTCACTTGCTGGTAAAGTAGCTGGTGTGCAGGTTTCTAACAGCACTGGAGCGGCCGGTAGCTCGTCCCGTATTGTAATACGAGGTGCAAAATCTATTGCCGGTAACAACCAACCGCTGTTTGTTATTGATGGCCAGCCAATTGATAACTCGAGCTTTTCTAACTCTGGTTCAGGTGGTGGTATTGACTACGGTAATGCAGTTTCTGATATTAGCCCGGACGATATCGAAACCATGACTGTACTGAAAGGGGCAACTGCTTCTGCTCTGTATGGTACACGTGGAGCCAATGGCGTAATTGTCATTACCACTAAATCAGGGCGTAAGTCTCGGGGCCTCGGTATTAGCTTCAATAGCACCACCTCTTTCGAATCACCTCTGAAGACGCCTGATTTGCAGGATCAATACGGTCAGGGCAGTAATGGTCAATTTGAATATGTGGATGGTGCAGGTGGTGGTACTAATGACGGCACCGACGAGAGTTGGGGACCTAGATTAGACGGCCGTTTAATTCCTCAATATAACTCACCTATAGTTAACGGTGTACGAGAGGCTACCCCTTGGGTAAGCCCTGGAAAAGATAACGTTAGAAAGCATTTTTTTGAAACTGGACGCACCCTCACAAACAGCTTAGCTTTATCGGGAGGAAATGATAAGGCTGGTGTTCGAGTCTCTTATACCAATTTAGATAGCAAGGGTATTTTATATAATACATTCTTGCGTCGCAATACTGTGAATGTCAATGGTGGCGCTGACATCACGAATAAGTTTAAGATTAGCACCAACATTAACTATTCAGAAACTCGCGGCCGTCGTCCTGGCCAAGGTTATGATGAATTGAACGTAATGCAGCAGCTGTACACCTGGTATGGCCGTCAAGTTGATGTACGGGACTTAAAGAGCCTTTACGAGAGTGGTCAGCGCAATACTAATTGGAATTCTAACTACCACAGTAACCCTTATTTCATTTTAGGTGAAGCCACTAACGATGATAAGCGTGAGCGGGTAATTGGTAATTTAACCTTGACGTACGCTGTAAATGATTGGTTGAACCTGACTGCGCGTACAACCAATGACCTGTACAATCAGCTGAACCAGCGTCGAGTACCCGCTGAAACGATCAACAACCTACAACAGGATGATTATACAGAGGAACGCATTCGAGTATTGGAGCGCAATACAGAGTTTTTAGCGACTGCTAATCGTAACCTCACAGAAGATTTCAACCTTGATGTGTTGGTAGGGGCCAACCGTCGGGACAATCAACTCGATAGAAGTCAGGTAGCTGCCCCTAATCTAGCTGTACCCGGTCTTTTCTCACTAGGCAACGCTGCAGGGGGGTTAGTTACTGGCAATAACTTTGATGTCAACAGTAACAGTAACAATACAGCAATTCTAAATCCAGAGCAAAATCGTCGCATTAACAGCGTGTACGGTTCGGCGAAAATTGGCTACAAAAACTTTGCGTTCTTAGGTGGTACGGTACGTAACGACTGGTCATCCACTCTGCCAGCTGCCAATCGTTCGTTCTTTTATCCCTCTGTCGATGCTTCGGTAATTTTAACTGATGCATTTGGCTTGCAAGAATCGGCTTTATCGTTTGCTAAAATTAGAGGTGGCTATGCTCAGGTTGGCAATGACACTGATCCTTACCGACTAACAGATATCTATACTGGTGGTACAGCCTTCGGTACTCGTCCTGTACAGACAGTATATAATACTCGTTATAACCCCAATCTGAAACCTGAGCGAACCAGTTCTAGTGAAGTAGGTGTAGAAGTAAGATTCTTAAAGGACCGTGTTGGACTTGATGTTACTGCTTATCAGGCAACAAGTACTGACCAGATCTTGACAGTTTTAACTTCTGCTACTTCTGGTTATACTGCTTCAGTGCTCAATGCTGGAACACTGACTAACCGTGGTGTCGAAGCTGTTTTAACTGTCGCCGCACTAGCGCCAACTAGCGCTTTTCAATGGAATCTGACGGCTAATTTCGCTGCAAACCGCAACCGAGTAAAAGAGTTTGACGAAGCAGGCCAGATTAAGAATTACGTAATCGGTCAATCGGGCTTTGGGGTAAACGTTGAAGCTCGGGTAGGTGAACAATATGGAGCACTGTTTGGTGATGCTTTCCTGCGGGTACCAGATGGAGAGTATGCCGGCCAGATAGTTAATGGTGCTGATGGAACCCCACTAGTAGATCCGACTCGTAGAGTCCTGGGACATTACACCCCTGACTGGGTTGGTGGCTTAACCAACCAGTTTGCTTACAAAGGCCTTAACTTGAGCATTACGATAGATACGCGTCAGGGAGGAGAGCTACAGAGCGAAACGAACATGTGGGGTATGTATTCTGGGGCGCTTGAATCGACGCTTCAAGGGCGTGAAGGTGGGCTGATTGCTCCTGGCGTGATACGTAACGCTGATGGTACCTACCGGCCGAATGATGTTCAGGTTAGCGCTCAAAACTACTTCTACGCTTATGCTTATAACGCTCGTGAAAGCTCGGTTTATGATGCTTCTTTCGTAAAGCTACGTGAAGTTCGCCTGGGCTATCAGTTGCCAAAATCATTGGTTGAGAAAACTTTTCTGAAAGGCATTGGGGTTTCATTTGTAGGCCGTAATCTGTGGCTGATCAGTTCGCATGCTCCTGGCATCGATCCGGAAACTTCATTTAATAATGGCAATACACAAGGCTTGGAATCCACTCAAATTCCTTCTACTCGTAGCCTTGGTTTTAATGTAAACCTGACGCTGTAATTGATTATAGAGTTGCCGAACCGGCAACTCTATTACTCTCTAAATTTCTTAACATGTTTTCTAAATACAGCAAAATCATCTTGGCACTTCCTCTGGCTCTCAGCCTTGGTGCCTGTGAAAAAGACTTTGACGCGCTTAATACAAACCCTAATAACGCAACCGTTGGTAACCCTGCGTATATTCTTACTAACGCTGAGCAATCTAATATATATCGTCTTTTTGATGTGCCAGTAAGTCAAGATGGCGCATTACTCATTGTTCAGCATTGGGCAAAGGTACAATATACAGAAGAGGACCGTTATGCTTTCCGCTCAGGGTCTTACCAGAGTATTTGGGACGGATTTTATGCTAATGGTCTGCAGGACTTCAACGAGCTAATTCGTCAAGGTCAAACAACTAATAACCCAAATCTTCAGGCTGTTGGTCTGATCATGCGGAGCTATTTCTTCTCCGTATTGACTGATCTATATGGCGATATACCCTACTCGGAAGCGCTTCGCTTATCAGAAAGTATCCTGACTCCTAAGTATGACACTCAGCAGCAAGTATATACTGGTATACTTGCTGATTTGAAATCCGCTGATGGGTTAATTCAAACTACCGGTCCAGAGGTAGGTGGTGATGCCATTTATGATGGTGACATGACGAAGTGGAAGCGCTTTGCTAACTCACTGCGCTTACGCTTGGCTATGCGTATTATTGATGCGGATGCATCTCTTGCTCGCACTAATATTAGTGAAGTGCTAAATGGCACTACTCTATTATTGTCGAGCAATAGCGATAATGCACAACTTGAGTTTTTAACTAGTGCCTCAAACACAAATCCTGTTTATTTTAACAGATTGACTCGAGACGACCATCGTGTTAGCCGAACGATTACCTCGCGTCTGTCACGTCTTAATGACCCGCGTTTAGGAATATATGCTGATCACCCGGAGACAGGTGATTCCACTGCTTTCTATCGTGGAGTTCCTAATGGCCTTACAAATGCGAATGCTGCTGCTTTAGGTCCATTCTCGTCTACTTCCAAAGTTGGTAGTGTTTTCACTGCCGCAGATGCACCTGGCGTATTGATGACGTATTCTGAAGTTTTGTTTCTGAAGTCCGAAGCTATTGCTCGAGGCTTGGTAACAGGCAATGCTACGACCGAATACAATAATGCTATACGTGCATCTTTAAGTCAGTACGGTATTAGTGCGACTGATGCGGCAACGTATATGGCTCAGCCTTCAGTAGAAATGACCATTACTACTGCTAATTACAAACAAGTTATTGGCAATCAAAAATGGATTGCGCTTTACGGGCAAGGTGTCGAGGCTTGGTCGGAGTGGCGGCGCTTGGATTACCCAAATCTGAAAGTTGCAGCTTCTCCAGCTGCTGCTGCAGGGGGACGAATACCAGTACGCTTTCGCTATCCTCAAAATGAGCAGTCTACTAATAACTCTAGCTATACAGCGGCTGTAGCAAATCAGGGTTCTGATGTACTTACTACTAAACTGTGGTGGGACAAACTCTAGCAGGAGCAAACTATGTTTTTCAAAAAGCTCTCCAGTAATTCTGGAGGGCTTTTTTATTGAGTTCATATGTTGCAAAACACAAAAACATGCTGTTAGTGTTTATTGCCTCGCTGTTTACACAACTCACTCTTCGACACCTACTGAATGCTACTATTAACTCGTCATTATATGATGTTGATGATTAGAGAAAATAAAGGGGGTCTTACCTTAGTAACATTGCAGAAGGCAGTAGTTATGCCAAGAACATGAAACAAATGGGTCCGAGCCTTTAACATATATAATTATATAGGACTGCTAATCCCCAAATGCATTAATTTAAATAATTCCGGTTTTGCTGGCTTCCTCGATATATAAACTTGTAAGTTAACTCTGCATCAGATAGGCTCTGATGGATTCGTTTAAATTGTCATAAAGCACATTTTGTATATCAGTGCGCTCAATGCTGATACGGAGCTTCTTGACAAGTTTGTAGAGGTGCAATACCTAGTTGCGGATTTAGGAGCCAAAGTCGATACGCTCCTTGCTGGCTTCCACTTTGTCGCACTTAGTATAGGCTGATTATACTGTTTAGAGTCAGAGGATTATAGACTATTTTTATGTAGCTTAAAATAGATAATTAACTAAAGTCTACAGAAGTGCTATGAGAGATTTAACAATACAGTCGTCTTGAATAATAAGGCCAAGTTTATTCGTTATGTTTGAAAGAAGAATTCTTCAATTATTCCCTCTCACTCACCAAATCATTTAGCTACATGAGAAAACTTTTCCTCAGTGCGTTCTTGGCCTCACCAATCCTGATGCAGCAGGCAGTGGCGCAAGATCGTAGTATCTCAGGCCGTGTGACAGACTCGGCTAGTGGCCAAGGACTTCCTGGCGTAACAGTGCTGGCTAAAGGCACAACTATCGGTGCCTCTACTAACGCTGATGGTTCTTATGTGTTAAGTGTACCTGCCTCAGTTACCACACTTACGTTTAGCTTTATCGGCTATAGCACAATAGAGCGTGTTATTGGTGATGCCTCTACTGTTAGTGTAGGGCTAACGGCATCAGCACGGGACCTAGACGAAGTGGTAGTAACCGGTTTGGCTACCTCTATTAAACGTTCCAACCTAGCTAATGCTGTTACCACTATTTCCGCTAAGGAGTTGGTCGGGAGCACGCGGCCCGTAACGGTAGATGCAGCGTTGAGTGGTAAGGTAGTAGGAGCCAATATCGCGCAAACTAGTGGAGCACCTGGTGGGGGCCTTTCTGTGCAGTTGCGTGGCATTTCTACTATCAATGGCTCCTCGCAGCCACTATACATCATTGATGGCGTATATGCAGTAAATTCCGACACTGGTAACGGAGCAGGTGGTGCTGCATTCTCGGGTGCTGCCGCGGGCACAGGACGTACTACACAAGATAATGGTATCAATCGTCTGTCAGATATTAACCCAAGTGATATCGAGTCGATCGAGATTCTGAAAGGTCCTAGTGCAGCTGCAATCTATGGTACGCGTGCCAATGCAGGGGTAATCATTATTAAAACGAAGCGAGGTGCGTCGGGTAAAACCCGTATTAGCTTTAGCCAAGATTTAGGTTTTGCCGAAGCCTGGCGTCTTCTGGGTAAGGAGGATTGGACACCGGAGAAAATTGACCGGATCTATGCTGGTCCGCGTGCTGTAGCAGAGAAGCAAAAGTTAGCAGATGCGCAAGCTGCCGGTAAAATCTACGATTACGAAAAGGAAATCTATGGCAATACAGCCTTCCTGCGAAACACGGGACTGAGTGTTTCCGGTGGTAACGACCAAACAAAATTCTTTGTTTCCGGCTCTACTACCAATGAGGAAGGTATTGTAAATCGTACAGGATTTGAGCGTCACTCGATCCGCGCAAACATTGACCACAAGATTGGTAAGCGCGTTGATATTGGGCTGAGCGGAAACTACATTAATTCTCAAAACAGACGCGGTTACACCGGCAACGATAATAGTGGTATTGCGCTAGGATATAACCTAGCCTACCTCCCGAGCTATACAGAATTGCATCCAAATGCAGCTGGCCAGTTTCCTGATTCGGAATACACTGGTGACAACCCACTAGCAGTAGTGGATCGGGCTATTAATGAGGAAACGACTAACCGCGTCGTTCAGACCGGTAACATAGTTGTACGTCTTATCGACAACGAATCCTCTTCGCTGCGGTTTGCAGGGCAGGGGGGAGTGGACTTCTCGGCCAGTGAAGCGCTCCTAGCGCTACCAGCTGACATGCAGTCGCAGCGTGCTAAGGCTTTGCCAGGAGCCGCCCGCATAGCTAAGAATAACTTCTTCAATTCCAATTTGCAGGGCTTCCTGATCTATGATTGGAAAATAGGTAGCAATGTCAACCTAACTTCACAGGTAGGTACAGTGCGCTTATCGCAAAAACAAAATCTAACCTACAACCAAGGACAGAACCTGTCGCCTGGCCCACCCTACACTCCAAACCGGGGTACGGTAACTACGCAGGAAACATTTATATCGGAAGAAGCTGACTTGGGTTTTGTGGCTCAGCAAGAGGCAAACTTTCGAGACCAAATTATTGCCACGGCTGGTATTCGTTTCGACAAATCAAATCGTAATGGTGACTCGGAAAAATATTACGCCTTTCCCAAGGCCTCGCTGGCAGTAAACGTAGCGAAATTCGACTTCTGGTCACTACAGCAGATGAACCTGCTGAAATTGCGGGTAGCGTACGGGGAAACCGGTGGACCAGCGTTTTTCAACGGCTTGTACTCGCCGTTGACGTCAATCTCGACAGGCAACCGTCCGGGTTTGCTGCCTTCTACCTTGCTAGGTAATCCAGACGTAAGGCCGGAACGTGCCTCCGAGCTAGAAGCTGGTATTGACTTGGGCTTCCTGGAAAACCGAATTGGTATTGAAGCATCGGTCTACAATAAAGAGGTGTTCGACCTAGTAAATACGTATGCTTTGGCACCAGCCACCGGCCTATCTTCAATCCGAGCCTATAACATAGGTGATTTGCGTAACCGCGGTTTAGAATTGGCTTTAAATGTAAATCCTGTTCGTAGCAACCTTATTAATTGGAACTCGACAACACAATTTTGGCTCAACCGCTCGGAAGTAACTAAGTTGTATGAAGAGCCATTAGTTGTGACGCCCTTTAATACGGGCTCGGGCTTTGGCGCAACCTTCGGCCGCAACGTGTTTGTGGTAGGAGAGTCACCTTCGCGCTGGTATGGAACGCCAAATGATCCGAACAGCCCGAACTTCAGTGGCCTGACGCGTTACGAAGATGCGCAGCCAACATTTCAAATGTCGTTCCTGAACTCGTTTACTGTCGCGCGTAATTTTGAGGTGTCTTTCCTGTTTCACTGGAAAAAGGATGGTTACAACAGCAACCTAACTCGCTTATTGAAGGATGAGGGTGGTACTACCGAGGACTGGAGCCAGCCAAGTGGGCAGGTGAATGCCGATGGTGAACCACTTACTAACGGCGAGTATCGTCAGACACTCTCAGCCCGTGAGTTCATTCAAAATTCGGGTTACGTACGTCTGCGTGAGGCTTCGATCTACTATTCGCTTCCAGCTAGTATACGAACTAGTATATTCAAAGACTACGTGCAGAATATTCGCATTGGCGTGTCAGGGAACAATTTGGTAACCTGGACGGATTATGTAGGCTACGATCCTGAGGTGTCGAACTTTGGTTCTACAGCTAACTTCGCTCAAGTAGATGTGGCAGCTTATCCGAGCACTCGTCGGGTATTCTTTCACCTCGGTATAGACTTCTAATTCAGGATTTTACTTCAGACCTCACTTGTCATGCAATATTCTCACCATAAGTTCAAGCTGGCAGCGTTTGCGCTAAGCTTGCTGCTTGGTACTTCTTCTTGCGGTTACTTCGAAACAGAACCATTAGAAGACCCGAACAACCCAGGTCTAGATGCCGTCCTCTCTAATGCCAATAAAGCACAGTTAGATGCATTAGCAGTAGGGGTAGAAGCTTCTTACCGCATCATTCACACTACCAATGCTCCGTACAACTGGCTAGCAGGAACGCTAGGCCGGGAAATAACTGTGTTGGCGGCTACCGAGTCGCGGTGGTACGGGGAGCTACAAGGCACTCGTCCCTCTCTCGACGATGCTGCATATTACAACGCGTATTACATTCCTTTGGCGCAAACGCGGCGAGCTGCACAGGTGTTCCGGCAGTCGGCTGCTAATAGCCAAGCTCTTACAGATGAGCAAAAACAAGGCGTTGCAGGCTTTACCCACACCTACGAGGCACTAGCCAAGCTGCTATTGCTCAATATGCAAGGCGACCAAGGCATTCGCATTGACTTGGATGATCCTCTGAAGCCAGGTAAATTTGTATCTGAAGCAGAAGCTTTTACAAATATTCGCCAGTTGCTTGATCAAGGAGCTAGTGAATTAGATGCAGCCGGAACCAGCTTCGGTTTTCCGCTATCGGCCGGCTATACAGGGTTCAGTACTCCTGCTACATTCAAGCAATTCAACCGCGGCCTTGCTGCTCGTGTTGCGCTGTATCAGAGAGACTATGCTGGAGCTAAGACTGCGTTGGCTACGTCATTTTATAACCCAACAGGAAGTCTGACAGCAGGCCCTAAAGTAGTCTTTAACCCTGCCATTGCGGGTGATCAAGGCAATGCTTATTTCCAGGTAACTAATAATACTGGTACCAATGTGGTAGGTGTACCAGACAATTTTGTTACGGAGGCAGAAACCGGTGACGCGCGTTTGGTTAAAGTCGGTCTTCGCAGTGCGCCGCGCGTAACAGGAGGAATCACAGCTAATTACGAGGCCAGGGTATTTACTTCGAATACCAGTTCACTGGACATTATGCGCAACGAGGAACTCATTCTAATTTCTGCTGAAGCCAAAGCTAACACCAACGACTTAGCTGGTGCGTTAGCAGATGTGAACGTTATTCGCACACGTTCAGGCTCGTTGCCAGCCTTAACCGTGCCTTTCGGTTCGGTGGAGCAGGCTACGAACGAGATTCTCAAACAGCGTCGTTACTCATTGTTTTATGAAGGGCATTACTTTGTCGACTTACGTCGCACGGGTCGTCTCAGACCGATAGTTTCCCCCGGTCAGACTCTTGCTTACAGCACAGGCCCATATATCTTATTTTCTAAAATGCCGAGGCCAGCTGCTGAGAAAGCCTGGGACAGTGTCAACCCATAGTAGTAGTTCTAAAAGTAAAAAGGACTCTATGCAATGCATGGAGTCCTTTTTACTTTTAGAACATTTTATAAATAACGCCAAGCTGAAGGTTGTGCGCTAGCTCTGCATCAAAAACCCCTTAATATACTCATCCAAGTCGCCATCCAGCACATTCTGCACGTCGGTGCGCTCGATGCCTGTACGGAGGTCTTTGACGAGTTTATAAGGATGAAGCACGTAGTTGCGGATTTGGGAGCCAAAGTCGATACGCTTCTTGGTGGCTTCTACTTTGTCACGCTCAGCATGGCGCTTGTCCATCTCAATCTGATAGAGGCGCGACTTAAGCATGCGCAAGGCGTGCTCTTTGTTCATGAGCTGACTGCGCTCGATCTGCACGGCGATGATAATACCAGAAGGAGCGTGCGTGAGGCGTACGGCCGTTTCCACTTTGTTCACGTTCTGGCCACCCGCTCCACCTGCCCGAAAGGTATCCCAACTGATGTCAGCGGGATTGATTTCGATATTGATCGTATCATCAATTACTGGGTAAGCAAACACCGAGGCAAAGGAAGTATGGCGCCGGCCGCTGCTATCAAATGGCGACATGCGCACCAAGCGGTGAACTCCTATCTCGCTTTTGAGGTAGCCATAAGCGAAGTCGCCGTCTATCTCCAACGATGCAGATTTGATGCCGGCGCCTTCACCAGGCTGGTAGCTGATTTGGCGCACACCAAACCCGTGACCTTCCGCCCACATAATGTACATGCGCATTAACATTTCGGCCCAGTCCTGGCTTTCGGTGCCACCGGCACCGGGGTTGATGTCGATGACAGCCGAGAGTTGGTCTTCTTCGTCGGATAGCATCCGTTTGAACTCCAACTGCTCTATTTTCTTGAGAGTGGCGTCGTAGTCGGCTTGCATTTCTGCTTCGGGCACATCGCCTTCTCTATAGAAATCAAAGAGAACCTCGGTATCAGCTATAGCTTGTTGGACGGCTTCATAATCGTCGGTCCAGGTCTTAACGGCCTTGATTTCGCGTAGAGTGGTTTCGGCGGCTTTGGAATCGTCCCAGAAGCCGGGAGCGGTGGTTTCGGCCTCAGTAGCTACTACTTGTGCTTTGCGGGTGTCGTAGTCAAAGGTACCTCCTCAGGGCCTCGGCGCGGCCCTTCAATTCCTTTACCTGATCTTGGGTCATCGGGAATATAGTATGCGTGAATGGGTATGAGAAAGCAACAAAGGTAGCCGGATTAGTGGCTTGAATCGGGGGCAAAATCTAGGGTTACTTGCTTTTTTACAACAAAGGACCTCCTGCGGAAAATGTCAGAGCCTCAGCATGAGGCTCTGACATTTTCCGCAGGAGGTCCTTTGTTGCGCAAGAAATACGCTTACACCTTCAATACTACACTGCTACCATCCAGTTGTGCGTATCGGGCGTTTGTTTGGTGCGAATGGCATGCAGGGTGGAAGTTGCACGGGCAGAAAAGCTGTCGGTGCTCGGCGTGGGCAGTTCGTAATCGTGACCTTGGTAGCCGATAACAGCAATGGGCGCAATGGTAGCCGCAGTTCCTACTCCAAATGCCTCTTCTAATTTGCCAGCAGCTAGGGCCTCCATAAGCTCGACGGCTGATACTTTGCGCTCTTCTACCGGTATGTCCCAGTCGCGGGCCAGTTGAAGCACGCTACGACGCGTTACTCCATCGAGGATGGAGGTGCTTAAAGCCGGCGTAATCACTTTGCCATCCACTACGAAAATAGCGTTCATCGTGCCCGATTCCTCGACATAACGGTGCTCGGAAGCATCGGTCCAGATAAGCTGGTTGTAGCCTTCCTGCTGCGCTAATTTGGTTGGATACATGGCTGCACCATAGTTGCCCGCATTCTTGGCATAGCCGGCGCCCCCTTCCGCAGAACGTACATATCGTTCTTCGAAGCGTACCCGCAGCGGCTTGTTGTAGTACAAGCCAACCGGGCAAGTAAAGATAACCATACGGTATGTGTCGGAGGGACGTACTCCAATAAAGCCATCGGTGGCGAACATAAACGGACGGATATAAAGGGCACTGCCCGGCGCATCGGGTACCCAATCACCATCAATCCGAATAAGCTGACTGAGCCCTTGCATAAATAGTTCTTCGGGCACCAACGGCATGCACATCCGCTCGGCCGAAGCGTTGAGGCGGCGGAGGTTGTCGTAGGGCCGGAAAAGAGCAATATCCCCGTCGGGGTTCTTGTAGGCTTTCATGCCCTCAAAAATGGCTTGGCCGTAGTGCAGAGCCGAATTGGCCGGACTTACGGGCATATCACCGTAAGGCAAAATTTGTGCGTCCTGCCACTCCCCGTCGCGGTAATCCACCACAAACATATGGTCGGAAAAGGTTTTGCCGAACTCAAGGCGTTCGGGGTCCAGCTGTTGCAAGCGCGAGGCCGTGGTACGCTGAGTCCGGATGGTGAGGGTGTCGAGCATGAAAATCAGAGGAAAAGAGTAGGGATGGGGAATTTAGTAGGAGGGAGCGAAGCACTGACCAATGCAGCCAGGGTATGAATGAAACGAGCTAAATGGGGTTCTCGTTTCCGGTTTTTGGTTATCGTTCAACGACTACGAACCTAACGGAACGAAAGTCGGAAACCAACAATTTACATCCGGGGCAGCCAAGTTACTTCTTCCGCTCCCAGGTCGTGGGCCATCTGACGACTGAGAACAAACAGGTAGTCAGACAACCGGTTGAGATACATCACGACCAAGTCGGCTACAAACGAGTCCTCCCGCAAGTGAATGACTAAGCGCTCGGCGCGGCGGCACACGCACCGCGCCACGTGCGCAAACGACACCGACTGATGACCGCCCGGTAAAACAAACACCCGTAACTCCGGCAGTTGCGCGTTCATACGGTCCATTTCTTCCTCCAGCAGCGTCACGTCGGTATCGTGCAGGTCAGGGATTTTCATTTTCGACTTTTCAGGGTCGGAAGCTAACGAGGCGCCAATGGTGAACAGTCGGTCCTGAATTTCTTTCAGCAAGTCTCGGCGCGGGGCGTTCACGTCTTGATCACGCAACAGGCCAATGTAGGAGTTAAGCTCGTCCACAGTGCCGTAGCAGTCGATGCGCAGGCTAGATTTGGGCACCCGCGTACCACCGATGAGGGAGGTTAGGCCTTGGTCGCCGGTTTTGGTGTAAATCTTCATGAAGAATAGTTTAGCGTTATCGCCGCTTGAATAACGCTGCCTTCCAAGCTTGCGCTTGCAACTAGAATTGAAACGTCTTACCAGAAAAGGAAAGACCTTTTCTTCGGTAGTTGTGCAACGTAAAGGAAGTTAACACACCAACGGCAAAAAGGTCTTTTCTTGGCTGGAAGACGAGCGGCTTACTCTTCGGAAGCCGCCAGATTATAGCTGCTTGGCAGCTTGCTCGTGGTGGAGGGCCACGTCAGTATTTGCTTGATCGGACTCAACGAGGCCGTCGCGCAAACGCACAATGCGGTGCGCGTAGCGAGCAATATCCTCTTCGTGCGTTACCATGATAATGGTGTTGCCCTTGGCATACAAGGCCTCGAAGAGGTCCATGATTTCGTAGCTGGTTTTCGAGTCGAGGTTACCAGTTGGCTCGTCGGCCAAGATGATGCTCGGGTCGTTGACGAGGGCGCGGGCAATGGCTACGCGCTGGCGTTGTCCTCCTGATAGCTCGTTAGGGCGGTGTTTAGCGCGGGTGTCGAGGCCTACACTTCTTAATGCTTGCATTGCCTTCTCTTCCCGGTCGGGCTTGTTGTAGCCCGCGTAAATGAGGGGCAGCGCTACGTTATCCAGTGAGGTAGCGCGAGGCAACAGGTTGAAAGTTTGAAAAACAAAACCAATCTCTTTGTTGCGCACATCCGCTAGCTGATTGTCGCTCATACGGCTCACATCCTTGCCGTTGAGGATGTAGTTGCCGCTTGTAGGAGTATCAAGACAGCCAACAATATTCATCAACGTTGATTTTCCGGAGCCTGAAGGGCCCATGAAGGCAACATACTCACCACGTTGAATAGTGATGGTAACTGAGCGTAGGGCGTGAATTTCCTCAGTACCCATTCGATACATCTTCGAGATGTTATGGGTTTCGATAACGGGGTGCAGCATAGCCGGCCGGGTTAGTTCCAGGGAGCGACCACCGCGTCCTGAGTTGCACGGCGGGCGTCATAAATGGTACGAAAGGTAGCGTATTCGGCGGGTGAAAGCAATGTGCGCAACTTGTCGAGCGAGGTAGTGGCATACTCCGTCAACCCCATCGGAATAGCAGCTAACGTATACGCCTTTAACACAGAAATAGACTCAGGGTTAGATTCTACTGCACTTTGCAAAGTAGAGTAGGCCGTTTGATAGTCGAGCTGCTGCGTAAAGAAGTTGGCCGCGGCTAGTATTCCGGCCTCTTCAAACGGAGCTTCCTGCACAAGCTGCGTAAATAGCTGTCGAGCTTGCTTTGGTTGGTTTTCCAACACTGCCGCCGCGGCCCGATAGTACAACCGCTTAGGCTGATCAGATGGCGAAAAAAAGCTGTTTGCAGCTAATTGACGCAATTCTGTTGCCTTCTTCTGGCGTAGCAGCAACTCGCCACGCACCACATTCCAGGCGGAAGCAGTTGGTCCCTTCTCTTGGGCTGTCTTGGGGTAAAAGCGTGTTAAAATTTGCTGAACTGCGGCCAACTGGCCAGCTTGTAGCGCCCGCGGCAACTGCGCCAGCAAAGCCACTTCTCGGTATCGGGAATTTGTTAGATTAACAGCATAATGTAGTAAACTATCAAGATAAGGCGAGTTGCCGCGCAATACAACAAATTGTGTTTTAACGGAATCAGGAGTGCTAGTATATTCTGAATTAAAATTTAACGTTAGCACTCGTTGCAGTAGCTGAGCTGGCTGGTGCAAGCTGGAATCTGGTCCTTGAACCACTGCTCGAACAGCTACGCGTGCCGAATCCAACTGTTCGTTTAGGGCTAAAGCATATACCCGGTTCAAGCGTGCTTCGGTGTACCCATTGCGGCCGGCTTCGGCAAGGCGGGAAGCGGCCGAGCTATAAGCACGCTGTTCGAGAAGCCACAGGCCTTGTATGTTCTGGTAATAGGCGGCGCTAGGTGTGGCACCTACAGCAAGCGGCAGCAAGGTGGCTCGTGCGAGTACTTCCTGCCCGCCATAGTGCTGCATGAGCGCCTTCAAAAAAGTTAGCTGTTCGAAATAAGCCCCGTTGCTTGGTCGTTGCGCTAATCTCGTGAGAGCCTGCAAGTAGCTGGTATCTTGCTGTTGCACTTGGCGCAAAGTGGCGTGGTAGAGCCGAGCAAACTCTGGTACAGTGAGGTTAGCGGCCGCGTCAGGCGTACGGACTGGCATGGGTTGCGTGCCGGTTGGATAGAGTTGGTTTAAGAGCAACACATTGCTTTGCCAAGCGGCATCAGTAACTCTGCTCTGCTGTTGCACCAACGTTTGCGCCTCTTCAAACTGTTTGAGCTGCAACAGATAAGCCAACCGATTGGCTTGCACTACAAGGCTAGCGGGGGCAGCGGCTTCGGCCCGGTTTAGGTACCACACCACCGAATCAGTGAGAGTGGAGCGGGTATAAAGCTGCGCAAGGTCGTTGTTAAGGCTAGCGCTGGTCGGTGTACTTTTTAAGCCCTCACGCAAGGCGGCCAACCGGTCGAAGAAATCGGCAGGCTCGTTGTAAAGAGCCGCTAGGCGCAAGGATACTTTCTCGGAGGGGCGACGGCTCAGGGCACGACGCAGAATGTTGATTTCGTTTTGGCGCTGCAACCGGTATCGATATAAGGCAGCGCGACCCAGGCTGGCTTTGTGGTTGTGCTCGTCTAGTACGTCGCTTTCAGCATAGTAGCGTTCTGCTAATAAAGCCAATGCGTCGCCCTTAGGGTCTAGCTCACTTTGCAAGCGGGTCAGGTCGCCGAGGTTGTTGTAGTAGCCGGCTTGTACTTGGTGCAGCGTTTCGAGGTTGTAGCGAAATTCAAAGGCTGCTAAGCCAGCTATAGTTAGCACGTACACCGCGTACAAAGGCAGGCGGCGCGGCTCATACACCACGCGGTACACGCGCAGCCGTTGCCGGATAAGCGGCCCGAAGTTGACCAGCACATACAGCAGAAACACTGCCCCACCAATTAGCAACGCGAGAGCCGTAAACTGACGGGCTGCCAACAACAACGGGTCGTTGGCAGTGGCAAAAGCATAGCCCAAAAAGCCAGCGGCCAATACCACAAAAATCAAATACAAATGCGCCGCCGCAGGCCAATAAGGCAGCACCTCACCGTAAGAAGCTGCCCGACGCTGCAAGCCTAACCAGCCAATTGCCACGGCTGGCAGCAACAACACTAAGGGGTCGAAGCGCACACCGGGCAGAATCAGCAGTTCCCCACCATTCCATAGATACATGCCCAGAATGCCCAAATAGAGTACGCTGGAAGCTACGAAAGGGAGTAGTCCGAAACGGCTGGCAGGATTTTCAGCTTGGGTATTAAACCACAGCAACCCCTGGATATTCTCGAACGCCACCCACAGCACCAGCAAGCCCACTATCACCGCGCCACCAAGGGTCGCAAAGCTGGTGAGGTGCAGCCCAGTTTCATCCGGCGAAAAGTTGGAGCCAGTTAGTAACAGCGCACTCAGGCCAGCAACCAGCACCCCAAAAACAAGCAAACGGCGCCCTAGCGGTACCTCTGTCCAGAAGGCATGAAACGCATAGGCGGGCAACCCTAACACTGCTAGCGTCAGGATTAGGAAATACTGCTCCTGCGAATCGAACAAACCCAACAAATCCGCATTAAGCGACATCAGTAGGAAAATTACTCCAGCCATGCTCGCCACAAAAGCTGGCCTTTCCAGCGTGCTGACCACCGCCAGAAAGGCCGCTAGTGCCGCCGCCAGCAAGCCTAGCAGCGCCCACGCCGCCTCCGGACGGACGTAAGGCCCTACCATATCGTAAGTCTGGGTAAGCAAGTAGCTGTTCACCCGAATTGGCAATTCGGCAAGACCTACGCGGACCGCCGTCAACGTGGTAGGCACAGGCTTGAGTTGCGCTACTGCCTGTACGGGCAGCGCGGCATCATCGCCGGTGAAATAATGATATATAGCTAAAACAATAGCCCCAATAGCCAGCACCAGTAGGCCTAGCAGGAATGGACTGCGCCAGTTAGCGGCGCGGGAAGCAGAAGTTGTGGGCACCAGCAGTTATTCCAGCACTTTGGGTACGCGGAAATAATCCGAATCCTTACGTGGCGCATTGCGCAAGCCATCTTGGTGGCTAACGGTATTCTGCGCTTCATCGGGCCGCAGCACGTTTATTTCGTGCGACAGATGCACCAGTGGTTCCACATTAGTGGTGTCGAGCTGACGCAGTTGGTCCACCCAATCCAAGATTTCGTTAAGGGCCCCTAGCATCTGTTGCTCTTTCGATTCGTCGAGTTCCAAGCGGGAAAGGTGCGCTAGTTGGCGCAAGGTAGCAAGGTCAGTACTCAAGGGAGTGGTAGGTTAGGAATGATGAATTATGAATTGGGTAAAGCCAACTCCGAGGAATTTTCAGTTGAAGTCACGGAAGCTTTCACCGAACCGCTAGCACCCGGCGACTTCAACTGCCGCCAAAAGCTGGGTGCCGGAATCCCGGCCGCTTCTGGCCGGAATGCGCTGGCAATAATGTCGGCAACCCGTTTTTTGAGAGCTGGCGCATCAGCCACCGTGAGGCTAGCAGTAGAAATGGGCTCGTGCAGGATGATTTGCAACGGGGAGTAGCGCACGCGCAGTCCTCCAACATCCGGCAGAAAATGGTGGTTCAGCGTCATTGTAATCGGCACCAAGGGCACACGAGCTGCAATAGCGAGTTGGAAAGCCCCATCCTTGAACTCTTCCAACTGCTCGCCGGGCTTTTTAGAAATAGAGCCTTCCGGAAAAATAATTACTGGCCGACCTGCTTCCAAGGAGCGGCGGGCTTGCACGATGGCTCGGCCCCGGCTCATCGCATTATCCCGGTCGACAACGATATAGGCCCGACCGAAAATAGGTCCCCACATGGGTACTTTAGCCAAAGAGCTTTTACCCATGATATTCAGCCAGCCGGGAATAGCTTTGAACAGCAGCGGAATATCGATGTAAGAGCTGTGGTTGGCTACGTACACGCAGGGCTGGCCGGCCGGCAGTGGGTTTTTCTTAATTACGTCCACTGGCATGCCCCACATCCAGATGAAGAGCCGGCTCCACCCCCGGTTGAGACTGTGCAAGTGACGGTGCCACTGTGGCCGCCGACTCAACGCCCATTGCGCCGGATACATCACTATAAACGGCGTCACAAACCAGAAGGTCGCCCAAGTGGTGTAGAGTCGATGGCCGATGTAGCGCAGGAGGTGCCGCATATGGCAAAGTTAGGAAGTTGTGTGACGATGTTTAAAGAACGTTTTGCTGAGTGATTAAGCCGCTACCGTAAAGAGAGCAGCTGCGGCCGCGACCATTCGTAGCTCAATCCATTAGTTGTTTGCTCGACTGGCGATTACCTTTTCTGCTTTTAGCAAGCCTGCCACGCTCACGGCATCCGTAATCTGATTGTTCATCACCATGCGCACCGCCTCGGTTAGCGGGAGCTTCCAAAGCCGGAGATCTTCGGTTTCTTCGGGCTCTATTTCGCCGTGCTCTAGGTCTTCAGCTAGAAAGACGAAGCCTTCTTCATCGGTCACGGAGTTAGAGGTATGGAGACGAGCGATGTTGGTCCAGCGGCGAGCCAAGAGGCCTGTTTCTTCTCGTAACTCCCGTTGCGCAGATTCTAGTATGTCCAGCTCAACAGGGCCGCCGCCCATAGGAATCTCCCAGCTGTACTCGTTGAGCGGATAACGGTATTGGCCTACTAGCCACGTATTGCTCTCGGCATCTACCGGTACGATGCCCAAGGCCTTGTTTTTCATCGTGACAACACCATAAATGCCCCGGCCACCGCCTGGGTTTATTACCTGGTCTTCGCGGACGCTTATCCAGGGATTATGATATTTCACCTCAGTGCTCAAAACTTGCCAAGGGTTATGGTTTTCGTCTAGTTGAGGTTTAGAAGTGGACATAGTAGGATGATAGAGAGATTGAAATTCAGGCTAAAGGTAAGGCTGTACTCTGTTTTTAGTGTCCATCGGGCAGAATAGCTAGTTGACCGGGTAAATCGGCTGATTGACCAAAAAGTATGTAGATAACCGATTGATAGTAAGTAGTTTTGTCATACTCAATTATAGCGCGGGTGGGTATTTGTGGAAAGGAAGGCTTCGCTCGCGCAGCGTCGGAATGGTCCTAGGAGTAGGGTGGATGATTTTTATGATCATCCGACGCAATTATATTAAAGGGGCTGTTGCGTTGGAAGGCGGCAGCCCCTTTTATTTTGCCAATGCTGTTGTAAGCTCTACGCAGGCCGAATCGAAAGTTTCCTATTTGCTAGCCTTGCGCAAGGAAATAAACCTGCCAAGGTTGCCAGCGTGGTGCCTTAAAAGAAAGGGTTTTAGTGGGGACAGGGGCGCGTTTATGCTTCTTGCCAGCTATATACCAGAAGCTCCACTCTAGGCCAAGATTCTGCATCAACCTGCTGTGCCGTGCCGCCGTACCAAGTTAAAGTCAACCGTTCACATTCCGGCTGACATCTGCTGTCTATGGCCAATAAGTCGAAAAACCAAGAAGATCAGTTGCAACCTGGCGACCCATTATTCAACCTTAAACACGCACAAGCTGAATCCGAACTGAGTGCCAATACCGGCGGCCTTGGCCCAATTAGCAACGAATACGTCACTACCGACGAGGAAGACGAAATAGACGAAGGACCTCGCGACAAGCAAGGCTTACGCCGCGGCGAAAATCCTCCTATCACGGGCTCTACGGCTGGCAGTCATAAGTAGAGCCCGATAGTTTAACAGCAATTTGCATCTATTAAAAAGGCATCTCCGGCCGCTACGGCCTCCGGGGATGCCTTTTTTGATAACGAACAGCGTAGGCTCCTGTACCTTTGAGGCATGTTACTCGCCTCCCACACTGGCCACCCTCTCGAAGCCGGGCTCGACGAAGCCGGCCGGGGCTGCTTGGCCGGACCGGTTTTTGCCGCCGCTGTAATTCTTCCTCCCGATTTTAATCCGAAGTACCTCAACGATTCCAAGCTGCTTAGCGCCCGCCGCCGCACAGAACTGCGCGTTGCTATCTGCCGTGAGGCCGTGGCATGGGCAGTAGCTGAAGCTTCACCCGACGAAATTTCGGCACTCAACATTGCGCAAGCCAGCTACCTGGCCATGCACCGCGCCGTGGCGACCTTGGCTGTTCAACCAGTTCATTTAGCTGTTGATGGTAATCGTTTCCGGCCCTACGAGGGTATAGAGCACACCTGCCTCATCAAAGGCGACGCCCGCTACCGGCATATTGCCGCCGCCTCTATACTGGCCAAAACCTTCCGCGATGAGCGAATGGCGGAACTAGCTGAACTATATCCGGAATATGGCTGGGAGCAAAATGCTGGTTACCCAACCCTGCAACATCGTGCTGCCATTCGTGCCCATGGCTCCACCAAACACCACCGAATGGGGTTCCGATTACTGTAAATGAATATTCATGGGCTTGGCACCACTACCCGCTAGCTGTTCTGACTGCACATTAGTACAAGCAGAACAGCTAGCGGGTAGTGGTGCCAAGCTTATTACTGATTATCCTTCATCATCAACAAATCCAGGAACAAGCTGAAGCCATCGACGGTAGAACCGCCTTCGCCAAAGGTGTCGAAGTTTAGAGGCTTGATGATGTAGCCGCTGACAGCTAGATTTTTAGCTTTTAGTCGGTCGGTGTCGAGGTCGGAAGTGGTCATGATGAATACGTTGAGACCAACTAATTCGGGGTCGGAGCGGAGTTGCTCCAACAACTCCAAACCATTCATGCGGGGCATATTGATGTCGAGCATCACAACGCGCGGCAGTTCTATTTTGTCTTGGCCACCCTCGCCGCGCAACATATTGAGTGCTTCCCGACCATTGCGGGCAATGTGAAGGGGCAAATCAATATTATTCTTGCGCAATTCGCGCTGCACGTTCATGATGTCCATCTGGTCGTCTTCGACCAAAAGAATACTAGGCATAGCAGGTGTCGGTTAGATGAATAAGAGCGAAAACTTGCCCTAGGGCTACCGACTATACGATTGGTACCTAATTTAGTGTTGAAATTGTGCTATTAGCTCGGTTTTCTACGACGAATCGACTCTGACGAGGCCAAGTAAATTGGAACGTTGCACCCTCGCCCTCTCTCGATTTCACTTGGATAGAGCCCCCTTGGCGTTCCACTATTTTCTTTACAATAGCTAGGCCTACGCCCGTGCTTTCCAGCGTATCGCGCTCCGTAAGCGTCTGGAAAATGACGAAGATTCTCTCATGATACTCCGGGTCGATGCCGGGACCGTCGTCGGTGACAGAGAACGTGTAAAATTGTGGGTCTTCGCTGCAAGCAATGGCTACCGTGCCCGATTCGGGGTGGTCGTGGTACTTGACGGCGTTGCTGATGAGGTTGGTGAATACCTGCTGCAACTGCACCCGGTTGGTAACGAGAGTAGGCAAATAAAATGGCAGTTCTACCCTGAAGCCATCGGGTAGATCCAGCGAGTCGATGATCTCGCGCAGCAGTTGGCGCACGAACACCGGCTCATCAGCCTGCGGAGAGCGACCCACCCGGGCTAAATCCAGAATGCCCATGATAAGTTGCTCCATGCGTTTCACTCGTACCCGCATCAGCACCAGAAACTCCCGGATATGCAGAGGAATATCCTGTCCCATGTCCTCCTCAATCCAGCGAGAGGCACTTTCGATGCCGCGCAGGGGGGCTTTCAAATCGTGGGATACCACGTAGGCAAACTGATCCAGTTCCTGATTACGGCGTTCGAGTTGCGTAATATTGTTGTCGATGGTTGCCGCCATCTGATTGAGGGAGGCAGTTAGTTCGCTTAGCTCGTCGCCCTCCGTGTCCCGAATGTTGGTGCGGTACTGACCCGCGGCGATGCGCGACGAAAGCTTGACCATCGTATGAATACGGTGGCCAATGAGCCGAATAATGTAGGTCGCCCACATGAGCCCAAGCAGGATGGCTAGCAGCGTGATACCCACCGAAATGAGCCGGGTTTCGTTGATGCTCTCTTGGAGCCGGGTGCTTTGTTTGTCGCGCTGCTTGCGCTCTTCCTGATCGAAGCCAGCAAACAGCACCCGAATCTGGTCCATGAGAAGCTTGCCCTCAAGGCCTTCGGCCAACTTGCGATGCTCCACTCCCTCAAGTCCCTGTTGGCCGGGCGAACGACGCTGGGCTTCTCGCTTTTCGCTGATAAGCAGATGCGAGTAGTTGAGCCACTCCCGAAACATTTTCTGAGCCCGCACAATGCGCGCATACTGCGGGCTTTCGGGGTCTAGCTCGCTAAGCAGCCGGCTGAAGTTTCTCAACAAATACCGCTCTCCCTGGTGGTAGGGCTCCAATACCTCCTCTTTGCCGATGAGCAGGTAGCCCCGGAAGCCGGTTTCCATGTCAACGATGTTGCGCATGAGCATCGAGGCATCGGTGAAGATGCGCTGGGAGGCTTGTACTTGCCGGGCGTTGCGTAGCACTTTGCGCGAGAGTTGGTAATTGGCCACCACCACCCCCACAAACAGCAACAGAACGACTAAAAAACCAGCAAAGAGTTTGGTGGAAAGCTTCAGCTTCATGCGAGCAGCGAGGAAAACATATAAGCTGGAAACAGTGGTTAGAAGCCGGTACGCAGCTTCTGCTCCATAGTTCGCAGTAAGAGCGTGAGCTGGTTGGCCATTTTCTCTACCGCTGATAAGCCAGCCAGCGCCTGCTCGGTTTCGCCGCGCTCATGCATGTCCATGAGGCGGCTGGCTTCCCGATGGATAAGCGTGTGAAGATGGTCTAGCTCGCGCGATTCGGATAAGTGGGCGTAGGCCCCTAATGCGCGCTCCTGAATCCAGGCGCCGAAAGCGCATTGCGCGGGGTCGCGGATGGGACCTGGGTTGATTTTGCTGCCGTATAGATACGAGCGAAGCTTGGACTTGAACAGCAAGTGCTTCACCATCCCCGATTCAAAGTCCTGCTTAAGTTCGTCGGTCATAGGGAAGGTCGCTCGAAAGCAGGCGCAAAGTTCAGGAGGGAAGCGTGATGAGCCATGAAGCTGGCAAGAGAATCACTGGCAAGCAAACACTCAATTCCCTCAAAGATAACAGTAGCCGCCTGCCCGCTAGAATTAGCTAATTTCGCCGCTTAACAGAACGTGTCCTGCCGGCAAAGCAGTAGAGAAACGAAAAAGAAACCACACAAATGGCCGAAGACCTCAAAACCGTAGTCCTGAACGATGTACACCAGCAGCTAGGCGCCAAGATGGTGCCCTTTGCCGGCTACAACATGCCCGTGCGTTACTCCTCTGACCTCGACGAGCACCGCACGGTACGTCGTGCGGTTGGCATCTTCGATGTATCGCACATGGGGGAGTTTCGGGTGCGTGGCCCGCAGGCCCTCGACCTGATTCAGCGCGTGACCAGCAACGACGCGAGCAAACTGGCGCCCGGTAAAGCGCAGTATTCGTGTTTGCCCAACAAGGAAGGTGGCATCGTCGATGATTTGTTGGTGTACAAGCTAGCCGATGAAGAGTACCTCTTGGTGGTGAATGCCTCCAACATCGATAAAGACTGGAACTGGATCCAACTGCACAACACGGCCGGGGCGGAAATGGAAAACGTGTCCGACGAAATCAGCCTGTTCGCGGTGCAGGGCCCCAAGGCTATTGCGGCGCTTGAAGGCCTGACGGACGCCGACTTACGCTCCATTCCCTATTATTCGTTTGTGCAAGGCACGTTTGCCGGAGCGCCCAACGTCATTATCTCGGCTACGGGGTACACTGGCGCGGGTGGATTTGAGCTGTACGTACACAACGAACACGCCCGGCAGGTGTGGGACAAGGTGATGGAGGCCGGCCAACCCTACGGCCTGAAGCCCATCGGCCTCGGCGCCCGCGACACGCTCCGCCTGGAAATGGGCTACTGCCTCTATGGCAACGACATCAACGACGAAACCTCGCCGCTGGAAGCTGGCCTAAGCTGGATTACCAAGTTCACCAAGGACTTCACCAACGCCGATAAACTCAAAGTGCAGAAAGAAACGGGCGTCGCCCGCAAGCTGGTGGGCTTTCTGATGGATGGCCCTGGTATTCCGCGCGGCCACTACGAGCTGGTGAACGAGGCCGGTGAGAAGATAGGGGAGGTAACCAGCGGCACTCAGTCGCCTTCGCTCAGCAAAGGCATCGGGCTCGGCTACGTGCAAACCGAATTTAGTGTGCCCGGCAGCAAAATCTTCGTTCAGGTGCGGGGTAAGAATCATCCGGCTACAGTAGTTAAACTACCTTTCGTGCCCGGTACGGAGGAGGCATAACAGTTTGCTATTTCTAATTCACTAAAAGAAGGTGCGTCGTGTGGCGCTTGCTGAAGCGCCCTGGTAGTACGTAGCCGTAAGCGGTTGCTACATACTATCAAGCGGCTCGGGCAAGCGCAGCACGACGTTCTTGTTGATTGATTCGGCCATGCCTACCCTAGATATTTGCTTTTCGCCGGAACTACTAACGCTTTATGATCTGCGGGGCCGGGTGGCAGTGGTTGTGGATGTGCTGCGGGCCACTTCCTCTATTGTAACGGCGCTGGCCGAAGGGGTTACGCACCTGGTGCCGGTAAGTGAAGTCGCCGAGTGCCAAGCTATGGCCGCGCAAGGCTACCTGACGGCCGCAGAGCGCGACGGCCGTCAGATGGAAGGCGTGGATCTGGGCAACTCGCCGTTCGGCTATTTGGATGGGGTGGTGCCGGTGCGCAACCGGGCTGTGGCCATTACCACCACCAATGGCACCCGCGCCTTGCACCTGTCTCAAACGGCCGATACCGTGGTAGTGGGAGCTTTTCTGAACTTACGGGCCGTGGCAGATTTTCTGCGTCGTCAGCAGAAGGACGTAGTGGTGGTGTGCGCGGGCTGGAAGGGAAACTTTTGCTTGGAAGACACTTTGTTCGGCGGCGCGCTGGCTTATCATCTGGCCTCCGAATTCAACACCACAGATTCTGACGCCACGCTGGCCGCCCTCGACTTATGGCAGGCCGCTCAACCGAACGTAGCAAACTACCTGCTTAAATCAGCGCATGTCCGGCGGCTCAACAGCTTGGAATCACACAAAGACATGGAGTTTTGTGTGCGCCAAGATGTGTATGCTGTGGTGCCAGTGTACAGCGAAGGGCGAATTGTAGCAGCCTCGTAACCCAAGGCTAAGAGGCTATCTAGATAGGAACTTGTCCTTTCGCTTCAGGCACGGAATGACGATGCTTTCACCTAATTGGATAGGCTCTAAGTCAACGACTTGGCCTTAGGTTACAAGGTCGCTTATTTCAATTTCTCGTTGTTGCGGTGGCGGTCGGTGTCGCGGAGCGTTTTCTTTTCCAAGTTGCGTTTCAACGCTTCGGTTAGGTCTACGCCGGTTTGATTGGCTAGGCAGATGACGACAAACAACACGTCGGCTAACTCGTCGGCCAACACTTTGTCTTTGTCGGAATCTTTGAAAGACTGCTCGCCATATTGCCGGGCAATGATGCGGGCCACTTCGCCTACTTCTTCGGTGAGCATGGCCATGTTGGTTAGTTCGTTGAAATAACGGATGCCGGTGGTTTGAATCCAGGTATCAACGGTATGCTGCGCTTCTTCGATAGTCATAAGAAAAATGAGGTTGTGCGGGGTGAAATTGCGAAGGATGGAGTTGCCAATGTTGTTTTTCACAATTTCATTTCTTACCACTTCACCTCTCCTGTGAATCCAGCACAATGGTCACGGGGCCATCGTTGAGCAACTCCACTTGCATATCGGCGCCAAACTCGCCGGTGGCAACGGGCTGCCCTAGCAGTTGCTCTAGGCGCAGCACAAACTGCTCGTAGAGTGGTACGGCAATGGGTGGCGGCGCGGCACCGATGTAGCTCGGGCGGTTGCCTTTGCGGGCATCGGCCAGCAGGGTGAATTGGCTAACTACTAGCACCTGCCCACCTATATCTTGCACCGAGCGGTTCATCTTACCTGCCTCATCAGAGAAAATACGCAGTTGCACCAGCTTGCGTGCCATCCAATCGAGCACGGCAAGCGTGTCGTCGGGGGCAAAGCCAGCTAGCACCAATAAGCCAGAGCCGATTTGCCCCGTAATGCGGCCTTCAACAGTGACGCTTGCGTGTTGAACACGCTGAATGACGGTGCGCATAAAGCAACTGAGGGGTTAGATGACGTGGCGGAAACTGTAGAGTAAAGTTTTGCAACTCGTTTTCTAGCGATGCCGGATGCTGAGAACAAACGCTAGACAATCCGCTTCACGGGCAAAACTAGCATCTTGCGGCTTCCATTCGCAGTTAACTGCCTTGCACTCTACTCTCACCTCATCTACTTCGCGTGTATGGCTGCTGCCGCTGCTAGCGTTGGTGGCCGTGACGGTGGTGCGGCTGTACGGACTACCAGACGTGTCGCTGCCCGATTACGATTCGGTGCGCAACTGGCAAATTGTGCAGGAGGTGGCGCATGGCAACTTGCGCAACCTGTTTCACCACGGCAGCCCAGCCTTTTCGCTGCTGTTGGCTCCAGTGGCTTGGTTTACCACCAACTACCAGGTGTACCAGCACCTAAATGCCTTAGTAGCCGTGGCCGCTTTAGCCTGGCTTGTGCAGTTTGTAGGAGCGCAGTTGCACTTAACTGCCTCTGAAATAGCGCTCCTACTACTTTTCACCGGCACCTCCGTATTTCTTACCTTCTCGGGCCGCGACTTTACCATGGGTTCCATGAGCCTATTCGTGTTTGTAGGGCTACTACGAACTCACTACCGACGCCTGCACCAGCCGAATGGGCGTGTGTTGACGCAGACTGCTTTCTGGTTGGCGTTGGGGCTGAGTATCAACTATAAGTTTCTGCTGACACTCCCGGTTTTGGTGGTGCTGGAACTACTTTACGGCCGGGGCTTGCTGTGGAAGCCCGTTGTGCTGATGCGGGTTCTGCTGGTCTTGGCTGCCCCTTACTTGGTACTAGGGTTGCTCGGCATGGTGGGTGGTTTGCCATGGTATCGTTGGCCGGCCGTGTACTATAATCTGGTGTTTCCGGGGGTCAGCAATGCTGCCGGACGGACCGGGCACCTGCGCTTGGATGGGCTTTACTACTTGCGCTACCTCTGGGACTTCGAGTCGCCATTGCTGCTGCCGGGGCTGGCAGGTAGCTTGCTACTAGCAATACGGCGCGGGCTGCTAAGCTCGCCTCGCGGGAGGCATCCTATCACCCTGCCAACTTATCTGAGTATCTGGGCTGGTTGCTTTCTGGGAGGTATGTCGTTGCTGCTCAAGGCGCCACGCGGATTGTTGTTGGTTTATCCGCTGTTCTATATTCTCGCGTTTGTGGTGTTGCGCCGGGTGCTACGCAGCATGCCGTTAATTGCCCCAATTTCCACTCAACTTTTAACGGGCGTACTGCTGGCCGCTACTGCCTTTAACCTGCATAGGATACAGCGTGAAATCTATGCCTATGCCCCAACCCACTACAGCAATATGGCCCGGTTGCTCCACGCCCGTACGCCTGGTCCGGTGCGGGTAGTAAGCACTATTGGCCTCGGCCTTAGCCCGTTCCTAGCCGCTACTGATACTTTAGCCGTGGTTACAAACGAGAAGGAGCTTCCGCTGTGGAGGAAAAAGCAGTTCGAATATGTGCTGCTCGATGCGTATTGGCGCGTAACCAACTCTCCCGCTTTCGACTCTCTACGCCGCCAGCCACCCTTGGCTACCTTACCGGAGCCGCTGCTAACTTCGCCGTTGCTGTTCTTGGAGCATTCCGAGTACACCGGCTTAAGCTACGAGCAAACCCTTGCCTTGCAGCGCACCGCACGCCAAGATTCCGCGCAGCTCCGTTTGTACCGCCTTCGGTGAGCGTACCAGAGGAGTGCCGTAACGGCGTGATTATGGGGTACTCAATCAACAATCAAAGTAGCTTCCATAACACCTACTTAGGTGCTCGTGCTGAAGTCACCGCTTGATTCCCAAACTGTCGAGGCCGCGTTGGTAGCGGCGTGCATTTTTCTTGTGTTCAGCGAAAGTTTCCGCGAAGTCGGAGTAGCCACTACCATCGGGGCGAGCACAGAAGAACACGTACTTATGTGTTGCTGGCTTCAGGACAGCGTCCAAGCTCTGACGGTTGGCGGAGGTGATAGGGCCAGGAGGCAAGCCTTTGTGCTTGTAGGTGTTATAGGGCGAGTCCACGAGTTTGTCTTTGTTGAGCACCCGCTTCACCCCGAAATTGCCAATGGCCCACAGCAACGTAGGGTCGGCTTGCAGGCGCATGCCACGCCGCAAGCGGTTCAGGTACACGCCCGCAATAACGGGCTTGTCTTCTTTCATGGCCGTTTCGCGCTGCACAATGCTGGCCAGCACATGCACTTGCACGGCCGAGAGCCCCAGGGAATCAGCACGACGCTGGCGCTGACTGGTCCAGAACCGGCGGTGCGTGGCGGCCGCCGAATCCAGAAACTGTTGGGCTGAAGTGTTCCAGAAGAAACGGTACGGACCGGGCAGAAACATCGTTAGCACCGTGGTCGTGTCGAGGTAGTACCGATTGGTCAGAAAGGTGTTGTCGTTTAGCAGTTGCCGCAGTTCCATTGAATCAGCCTCTAGCTGCCGACTGATTTGCCGCGTTAACTGCGGCTTGTATTTAAAGGCATCAAGGGTGAAATCGAGGGTGTCTTGCCTGCCTTCGAGCAGCATATCCAGTAGGTCGTCGTTGCCATATGTGGGGCTGAGGCGGTAGCGGCCGGGGCGTACCAGCCGGGGATAACCCCGCCGTTCGGCCAGCCACTCGAAAGTGCCTATGTGGCGTAGCAACTCGTGGCGCCGCAACGAATCCAGTACGGCCGCATAGCCGGTGCCCGTTCGAATGTAGAGGTAAGCTGCCCCGTAGGGCGATACGGCCACGTTAGGCTGCCAAAACATCCGCCAAGCGGCGTAAAATCCCGCGCTGCCTAACAACAAGGCAAGCAGGAGCACAAACCAAAGTAGGCGGCGAGAGGTGTTGGCGGCTTCAGTACTAGGCAAAAGGAAATGGTTCTGATGATCGAAACGGGTTATAGCGTGGTTGGCTATACCCTGAAATAGGCTGCGCAGTTCCAGAATGCCATTCAGCAACTTTTAAGCTAGAGCCGGCACTGTCGTATTGCGAAGAAGGGCAATACCAGTGAAATTCACTGTTTTGCAGTCATTTGTATCGGCAGCTATAGGCAAATAAATCTTGCCCTGCGGCAATCTCGACGTTTTATCGGCTAAAACTTAGCCAGCAGTTGTCCTTCCGACATTCCGCGCCTCAAGCGTACCATTACTACGCCGGGTAAGTGGCAGAACGGTTAAACTCCTTGTTTCTTATCTGTCGGCGTTAACCAGAGCGTCAATAGCAGCTTCGGTTTCGCGCCGGTGGGCCCGGCGCTCCAGCTCTACCGGCTCGGCGGCCCGCACTTCGCAATTCGGAATCTGACACCGCTCGCAGGTTTCATTTACCGTTTTTTGAATGATGGCGGGGTCGTCATAAAACTGGATTTTCTGGCGCAAATTGTCGTCGCAGAGCAGCCCTACGGTTACGCTGACGGCTGGTTCGGTGGGACCCGCCGCGCGGGCTAGCGTCAAGCACAAGTACTCGTCGTGGTTGGGATAGCAGGAACGCTGGGCGCCGAGCACAAAGGCGGGCGCCTCGGTAAGCGCCCGTAGCCGCGCCTCTTGCACCAGCCTGATTGACACCCAACGGCGACAATAATGCTCGTGCAACTCGTTGCCATGCGGGTTGTGCAGGCGCGAAAGGTGCAACTCCTTACTCAGCTTGTAACCATCGTCCATGGCATGGGCTTGGTCGAAGCGCAGGAAAAATAAACTCTGCAAGTTGAAATGACGCGGCAGCAGATTGGTGAGGCGCTGCATAAACATCTCCGGGGACACGTCGTAGCGCGTGAGCAGCGCCTGTAGGCTGTCGGGTTGCCAGTTCGGCAATTCGAAAAACTCGTGCAGGTCGCGCACCAAGTTTTCTTCTTCCATCAGCAGCGCCCCAGCAAAGTAAGAAGCCTTGAAGTTGTTGAGTACTTCGTCGAAAGAGCGCACCGGAAAGGTCGCATTCACATAAGGCCGCTCTTTCAGTCCCAAATAATTAAAGGCCACCTCGCGGCCAAGCACAAAGGCTTCCTGTGCTTTCGAGAGGCCGGGCCGCAAGAGCAGGCAGCGCGTTTTGGGCTGAAACACGGAACGTAACCGCCCTAACGAGGCATAATCGGCCAGCCTAGTACGGTTGAGCGTGTAGCCGTATTTCTTGATCAGCACTCGTTCTAATTGGGTGGTATCGAAGGGCGCAGTGGTGGTAAGGTTTTCCCCGACGCAGAATGTGCGCACATCCTGCTCCAGATCTTCGAAGTAGTTGTCGTGCATCTCCTGATACGAGCGCAAGGCAGCTAAAAAGAAGTTTTCTTGCCGCATCTCGTAGTTGCGCGCTATTTCGAAAAGCGTGCTGATGAAGGCATTCATCTTGGCGGGCGCATCGGCAATCAGCTCCACAATCCGCACTGGGTCCAGCCCGAACATCTCCAGCGGAAACTCCTTCAGCACTTCCGATTGCAGCAACTCCGAAATAGGCTCCAACCGCCTGCTCAAAGTCAGCGAAGTAAGCTGATCGTAGCTAACGCCTAACACCTTGCTCAGACTCAGAATCTTGTCGGCTTTCGGGTATTTTTTGCCTTTCTCAATTTCGTTCAGATAAGACACCGAAACATCACAGGCGCGCGCTAGCTCCGCTGGGGTAAACCCTCGTTCCTGGCGCAATTCGCGCAGCTTCAATCCAAATATCAATCGGACAACTTGACCGTGGCTTAACATAGGCGATAAAGCACGAAGACAGGCTTCGGGTGGGGAAGTAGGAGCAGGAGTAGCAAGTCGGCATGAGAAACAAGTAAAGCCCAAGACTGCTACCTGCAAAGAACAGAATTTCGGGGAGTTTCTTTTGGACAAAATTAAAACCCTGCAAATAAAAGCAGAGAGCGTATGCAAAGCGTTTGGCGAATATTCGCTTGTCTGTTTTCAAGCAACAGTGCTCCTGCAAGTGTCATCGGCAACTTAACCTCTACCCTATGTTGCCATTCGCTGATCTTCGGTCGCTCGTTACTTCTCCAGCTTATATCACGCCAGAGCGTGTAAAAACCACGGGCTCTTACTTCCGCTGAGTGCAGCGAATTCTCATGCCTTCTACCTTGGTATCTGTGGCAGAATTGCACCTTCGATTCGGCCAGACGCGGCAGCAGCTTATGAAATGGCGGCAGGATCGGCAATGCGAATTCGAGGCCGGCAAATTGGCCGGCTTCCTGCCCAAAACGCACCTCATCCAGGATAATTTGCAGGGAGCCGGCGGCTCGTTAGTGGTTTGAGAGTAGGAAGCCGGGCAGGCTGAAACAAGAGCGGCTTGCCCATAGGCAAGCCGCTCTTGTTTCTAAATAATAGTTAAATCTGTTTACTTGAATGTGGCCAACTCAGCCCTTGATTCAGAATGGCTGCGCTACCAGTTCGTAGTCGAGATTGTGGCGCTGAGCGGTTTCGCGCAGAATGGTTTTCTGCCAGGGGCGTAAGACTTGCTCGGTGCCTAGTTCTACGATGTCGGCCACTAAGCGGTTGGAAAGTACTAGATTAGCTACGAAGCCGTTGATGTCGGAAGTAACAAAGTTTTTTAGTTGGGTCAGCAACTGCTCGCGGGCATCAGCACGAAACGCTTTTTCGCCAGTGAGCCGGCGTCGGAAAGGGAAACGGCGTTGCTCGGCGGGTATAGTTGGCTCCGGGGTTGGAACGAAGCCATCGGCCGAGAGAGCAGCCAACTGGTCGAGATAAGGAGGGCGCTTGAGTTCGGGATGCAGGCCGCGAGCCGCTTTCCACGCATTCAGGTTGCGCGGTAAATCCCGGACCAACTCTGGCAACCGCTCGTTGGCGAACACCATGTAAGGAGGGCGGTCTAGTTGCCGGGCCACTTGGTCGCGGAGCAGGTACAGGTCACGAAACAAGGGTAGCTCCTGAGGCAGAATCCGGTATTTGCCCGCCATGCGCAAATACGGCCGCTCGTCGCGCGAATAACGCACGTCTTCCAGGGCCGCGTTTTCTTCTTCTGCCCAGTGCGTACGGCCGAGAGCAGATAGTTTGTCGCGCAGCCGGTCGGCCAACTCGAACAGGTACAGCACGTCATTGGCGGCATACTGCATCTGGGCTTCAGTGAGCGGGCGTTTCAGCCAGTTCGATTTCTGCTCACCCTTGTCCACCTCAATGCCTAGCTCGGCTTGAATGAGGCGGCCCAAGGAAATATTATTGTCGGCTTCCGCAAGCAGGGTGTACTGCACGCTGGTATCGGTGATGTGGCGAACGTGCACGCCATATACCTCATCGAGCAAAAGAATGTCGGACTTGCAGCTGTGAAACACCTTTTCCACCGCCGGGTCGCGCAGAATGGCAAAGAGCGGCTCCAGATCATGAGCTGGATTGGTGAGCGGCAGCGGATCGATAAGATAAGGAGTCTGCCCGTCAAAAATTTGGATCAAGGCCAAATTCCGGCCGTAACGGTGGCGCATATCATCGAACTCCAGATCGATGGCAATGCGGGGAGCAGTCCGCAGAATGTCGGCGGCGTGTTGCACCTCGGCCGCTGTGGTCAGGTACTGGATGGGGTTAGACATTCACGGGAGAAAGAGGAGGACGGAGCGCGGCATGGATCCGCTGCTAAACAAAGGCTTCGATGATGCCAGTAAAGGTAGGCATGACGAACAAGCAAATCCAATTCCAGCTACCGCTGAGCGGTGGTCTTCACTTAGCAGAGTAAGCTAAGGCTCGTCTGTGGAAGGACTAGTTTCGTGCAAAGTGATGTTTTTTCATGTTTTGACCTTACTTTGTGAACTGGTTGCTTCAGTTTTGCGGCTACTATTTAACAACACACCTTCTTTTTCATAGCCCACTTCCACTTTAATAGGCCTTCGCAGGTCAGACTGCATGAAGAAAAAATTATTCATCCCTTTGGTGTGTGCCGTTGCAGCGGCCGCGCCAGCCTGGGCCCAGACCCGTGCCATTACTGGCCGGATAATTGGCTCCGATGGTGCAGGAATTCCGGGAGTAACCGTACTGGAACAAGGTACTACCAACGGCATCAGCACTGGCCCTGATGGATCCTTCTCCCTAACAGTACAGCCCAATGCCACGCTGGTAGTCAGTTCGGTGGGCTACACCACGCAAATCGTAGCAGTTGGCGACCGTACGGCGGTAGCCGTGACGCTGAAAGAAGACGCGGTGGCGCTGAGCGAAGCAGTAGTTATCGGCTACGGCTCGCAGGCAAAGTCCGAGGTGACGGGCGCCGTTACGCAGATTTCGGGCAGCGCTGTGCAAAACGTGCCAACCGTTAGCTTCGAGCAGGCTATCCAGGGCCGTACGCCCGGTGTGCAAATCAACCAAGGCTCCGGCAAATTAGGAGCAGGGGTTCAGATTCGGGTGCGGGGAGCGTCATCGGTGACGGCATCCAACCAGCCGCTGTATGTAATTGATGGTATTCCTGTTACGTCCAATGACGCGGGGGTGGCATTCGGAGAAACCAGTAACCCACTGGCGGATATCAACCCGAACGACATCGAGAGTATCTCGATTCTGAAGGATGCCGCATCGTCGGCTATTTATGGCTCCAGGGCCTCTAATGGGGTGATACTGGTGACTACCAGAAAAGGCAAGCAAGGCCAAACCCGCGTGAACGTAGGCGCTTATTGGGGAACCAGCAAAGCAACCCGCACTCGTGAGTTCCTGAATTCAGCGCAGTACAAAGAGTTGTTCGGCGAGGCTATTTTGAATAGCGGGGCCCGGGTAGCCGATCCTGCCACGGGTTTCCGCGGCGGCTATATCTTCCGCAACTACGGCGCTAACCCTGATGTAGCAGAAGTGTTTGATGCGGAAGGCGGCATCGACTATAATTCCGAGTTTGATACCGACTGGGCGGGGGCGGCTTTCCGCAAGGGTTCGGTAGCGCAATACGATTTCAACGTGAATGGGGGCGACGCCAAAACGCGCTTCTACATCAGCAGCACCTTCAACGACCAGAAAGGCATCATCATTGGCAACCGCTACCGCCGGGGTAGCTTTCGCGCCAACCTCGACCACAGCATCAGCGACAAGCTGAAAGTGGGCGTGAATGTGTCCTTGGTTCGGTCGGTGAATGATCGGGTAGCGGACGACAATGATTTCGCCAACCCGGTGCAGCTAAATGCCTTGCCACCGCTGCAAGCCAAATATCTGCCCGACGGGAAAGTCAACTCCGGTACGCTTTACTACAACAACCTAGCGGAACTAAGCTCTACTAACCGTTCCGGCAACTATCGTTCGATCAGCTCGGCCTTCCTGGCTTTCAACCCCATCAAGGCGCTAACTTTGCGCACCGAAGTAGGGGGCGACTTCCTCAATATCAACGAGGAGTTGTATCGTGGTATTGAAACCGAAACTGGTCGGGGGCGTCGGGGCTATGCTTTCGAAAGCCAAGGTAACGTGGTGAACTACACCACCAACAACACGGCTACGTATGCCCAAAGCTTCAACGAAGACCACGCTGTCGAAGCTTTGGCAGGTTTTTCATTTCAGCGATACAGCCAAAAATCGGTATCCGCAGAAGGCCAAACCTTCCCCAACGACGAGTTCCGCAAGATTACCAGTGCCGCTAAGATTACCGATGGCGACTCGCAGCTAAGCGAGTATGTGTTCCTATCGTACTTCGGGCGGTTGAACTACAACTTCCGCGAGAAGTATCTGATATCGGGTAGCCTACGGGCCGATAAATCGTCGCGTTTCGGCCGCGACGAGCGCACCGGCGTATTTCCGGCGGGTTCGCTCGGTTGGGTTATCTCCAACGAAGATTTCCTGAAAGACAACAGCATAGTGAGCTTGGTGAAGCTGCGCGGGTCTTACGGCCTGACGGGCAATGCCGAAATCACCAACTATGCTTCTCGGGGCCTGTACGAAGCTATTCCTTATGCCGACCAAGCCGGCATCCGGCCCACTCAACTCGGCAACAACTTCCTGACCTGGGAAAACACCGCTCAAGCCGATATCGGACTGGAATTCGGCGTGCTCAAGAACCGCATTTCGGGGGAGGTAGATATATACGAGAAGAAAACCAGTGATCTGCTGCTGGCTCGCCAACTGCTGTACACTGGCGGCTACGATAACATCTACGAGAACCTAGGCAAGATGCGCAACCGGGGGCTGGAACTGTCGCTGAACACCATTAATCTAGATGGGGCAGTGAGGTGGAGCACCAACTTCAATATTTCCTTTAACCGCAACAAAGTCACGGACTTGAACGGGCAGGAAATCATTTCTGGAGGTCGTAACCTAAGCCGAGTGCGGGTCGGAGAGCCAATTGGGGTGTTCTACGGCGTGAAATATGCCGGGGTGGACCCTGCCAACGGTGACGCCCTGTTTTACACCGCCGACGGCAGCAAAACCAATGTGTATAGCCAAGGGGCGGTGCAGAAGCTCGGCGACCCCAACGCTCAATACACGGGCGGTTTCAGCAACACCGTTTCGTATAAAGGCTTTGAGTTGAGTGCACTCACGCAGTTCACTTACGGCAACGACATTTATAATATTGCCGGGGTGTACCAGTCGGTAAACGCCGACTATTTCGACAACCAAACCACGGATCAGATGAACCGCTGGCGGAATCCGGGCGACATCACGAACGTGCCACAAGCGCGTTATGGCGACGCCAACGGCACGCAAACCTCGTCGCGCTGGATTGAGGACGGCTCGTTTTTCCGCATTAAATCGGTGACACTGAGCTACACGCTGCCTACCGGATGGGCGAAGAAAGCCTTCATGCAGTCAGCCCGGGTGTACGTAACGGGGCAGAACCTAGCCACCATCACTAACTACAACGGCTACGACCCAGAAGTAAACACTGGCTATGTAGGAGGCAACACCGCTGTTGGGGTGCAGAATGGCAACTACATCCTGGGCCACGACTTCTACACGCCACCACTGGCCCGCACCGTTCTGTTCGGTTTCAACCTGGGCTTTTAATCAGTAAAACGACTTTCCTCGATCATGAATATATTTTCCTTTAGTCGCACTGCTACCCTCGGGCTGCTCCTCACGCTGGGCTTAGCGGCCTGCGATAAGCAGCTGGACCTGGAGCCACAACTGGCCGTAGACGCTGCTACGGCCCTCAACTCACCGGCAAAAGTGGAAAGCGCCGTGGTGGGGGCTTATGCTAAGCTCGACAACCCAGCGCTGTATGGCACTAATCTGTTGCTGTTGCCTGAACTGCTGGCGCCCGATAACTACGTACTCTGGCAGGGTACTTTCACGAGCTACCGCGACATTTACCAGCGGCAAATAGTTAACAACAATGCGGAAGCCAACCGCACGTGGCAGCAGGCCTACCAAACCATCAACTTTGCCAATCTGATTCTGGAGGCTCTGCCTGTGGTAACCGATGACGATTTGCAGCAGCAGTACGAAGGAGAAGCTCGCTTTATTCGGGGCGCACTGTTTTTCGAGTTGGTTCGTCTCTACGGGTTGCCTTACCAAGCGGGAGCCAGCAACCCAGGCGTGCCCATAACACTGACGCCCAACAGAACCGCCGAACAAGCTTCGCAACGAGTGCCGCGGTCCACGGTAGGAGAAGTATACGCGCAGGTGCTTGAAGATTTGCGCGCCGCTGAAAACTTGCTGCCAGAAGAAAACACCAGCGGTAGTGGCCGGGTAAACAAATACTCGGCTAAAGCCCTGCTGGCCCGCGTGTATTTGCAGCAAAGCAACTTTGCCCTGGCCCGCGACTTGGCCAACGACGTTATCGAGAACAGTGGAGCCGATTTGACTGCTACGGTAACGGGCCCGTTCCGAACCCGTAATTCTTCGGAATCCTTGTTCGAGATTCAGCAAAACGACCAGTACAATGCGGGTTCGAGCAACGACGGATTAGCTACTTACTTCGGCCCTTCTGAGTTCAGCCGCGGCGACGTAGCAGTGCTAGCTCCCTACCTAAGCCTGTACGAAGCCGCCGACTTGCGCGGTCCTGCTGCAAATCTGCTTTTCGTAGAAGACCAGGGTGGCCGCGCTGGCCGCATCCGGACCAGTAAGTGGAACAACTTCGGGCAGAATATCCCGGTTATACGGCTGGCCGAAATGTACTTGACTCGCGCCGAAGCCAATTTAGAGTTGGGTACACGTATCGGAGCGGCGCCGCTTGAGGACGTAAACACCATTCGGGCCCGGGCCGGTTTGAGCCCGCTTGCTGCTGTTACAATAGCTAGCGTGCTACGGGAGCGTCAACTGGAGCTAGCTTTCGAAGGCTTCCGTATCCATGATCTGCGTCGTCGTCAGTTGCCAGCGGGTACTTTAGCTTGGAACAGTCCGCTACTCGTTTTTCCTATTCCAATCCACGAAATCAACTTAAACAGTGCCTTGGTGCAGAACCCAGGCTATTAAGCTTAACCTATTTCGAAACAAAAAAGCCGCTCCAGACTCTGGAGCGGCTTTTTTAGGATAGCAGAATCCTCGTATTACTTGTCGCTTAGTAGCACTTGCGGCGTGGCGCCCCGGCCTTGGCCCATGATAATCACCTTGCTGTTGGCGGAAGTGGCAATGGCTTGGTTGGCTTTGATGGACTCGTATTGCAGCAGCTTGTCGCTGAGCTCGGCGTTGATGATTTTCTGATAGTCGGCAATGCCTTGCGCTTCGACGCGCTTGCGGTCGGCTTCCTGACGCTCTTTCTGTAGCACGAATTGCATCTTCTGGGCGTCCTGCTCGGCCGAAATCTTGCTTTCGATGCTACGCTTGACCGAGGCCGGAAGCTGAATGTTGCGAATCAGGAGCTGCTCGAGTTGCAAGCCGCGCTGCTTGAAGTCTTTCTCGATGCTGGCAAAAATGCGGGTCTGAAACTCGTCGCGGCGGGTGGAGTAGAGCGCTACCGCATCGTAGTAAACTGCGTTGTCGCGGATGCGGGTGCGGGTGATGGGCCGGACAACAGCTGCCTGGTAGCCTTCGCCAATGGTTTTTAAGATGTACGGAGCCTTGTCGGGCTGCACGCGGTAAAGCACCGTGAGGTCGATAACTACCTCTAGCCCGTCGGCCGAAAGCACACGAATGGCATCGTCGCCGGCTTGCTGACCCTCGTCGTGCTGCGCCGACATGGTGTAGTTCTGGGTGCGCGTGTCGAACTCCGTCACGTTAACCAGCGGGTTTACCGCGTTTAGGCCGCTGTTCAGAATGCGGGGCTGAATACTACCGAACAACGTCTGCACTCCTACTTCGCCGGGCTCGATCTGGACGATAGTGCTCGATACCAAGCCTAGTACGGCCAGTAGCGTACCAACCAGCAATAAGCCACCCCGCAGCCGTTCCAGCGACAGGGAAATCTTGCCGGCGTTAAAGCCTACCAGCAGCAGCAGTAGGCCCAAGAAAATGAGAGTCATATAAACAGTAAAAGAGAAACAAATCAGGCACCGGCTGTCAGGCCAGTGCGCAGCTTAGGACCGCATATATACAACACCAGAAACAGTTAAAAAGGTGGTGTTCTGCCAACTATTCTTGCGCCAGTGAAAAAGAAAAAGCCAACTTTCAACCAGAAGCGAAAGTTGGCTTTTCGAGGCGGAATTACCGGCCTGTATTAGTCGTCATCTTCGTCGTTTTGGTCGAAGTCCAGCTCGGGAATCAACGCTACTGCTTCGCTTATAATCTCATCCATTAAGAGTTTGGTGTCGGCGTCGAGGGTGCGTTCAAAGAGGTGAAGCAATTGCTCTCCTTCTTCATTGACATAGAGGTTGGTATAGAGCCGCTCGAAGAGCTTGGCATCTTTCTGAATGGTAGCGTCTATTTCGGCGGTGGAGCGCGCCCGCAGTGCACGGTGTAGCACCTCCAGCACCTGCCGGCTTTCGTCATGGTCGCCAAGGTCGGCCAATACTTGCAGCAAACTCATGGCCACACCCAGCCGCACCCGCTCGAAATGGAAGGGCAGCTCGGCCTTGTTGGCCCGTTCAAAGTCGGTGTAAGCGGCTAGGGTAGCGGCGGAAAGGTAGCGGCCGGGTTCAGGTACGCGGTTAAAGGCGGTGCGCAGCAGTTCTTGGTAAGCAGGCATGCGAGAGAAAAAAGAAGCAGATCAATCGACCGGTAACAGTCGTAGCTATATATTGGCGGGAAATCAGGACTAGGCGGAGAAGGTCTGCCACTCCGTGCGGCAAAGGTACGACTGGAAACACCGGATGCTGATGCGGTGCGGAAGCAGTTCTAGGCTATCTTCGCCTGTTTTCCTGCTTGCAGTTCCACTTGGCCCTCTCACCTATTCTATACTTTTCCTATCATGACCCACAAGAAAAAATGGTTGTTGTTTGCCCCTAGTGGGCTAATGGTCATTGGTTTGGGCTCCTGCCTGGTACAATGGGCGTCCGCGAAAAAGGAGCGTGGTGAATCTACGACCGATTGGGTGGTAGCTGGTACCGTGGCGCTGTGCGTACTCAATGCGGGCGTAAGCCTATTTGGGCGTGGCGTGGCAGAAAGCGTGCTTTATCAGGTGCGGGAGAAAGAAGAGGAAGATGCCCTTTTCGACTACAGCAACGTCCCGCGTTTTTAAAGCAAAACCAGCCTACGCTGAGTGTGCAAGAAGCCCGCTGGTATCGACCAACGGGCTTTTTATACGCTCTTTAGCGTCTCAGGCGTGCTGTTCGTGCTCTGTGTTTGTTTGCCTCTTCCAACTGTCCACTTTACTTTTCACTGATGTTTACGTTTTATCGGCCGGCTTTCCACAGCCATTTTAGGGCGTTGCTGCTCTTGCTGCTGGCGCTGGCTTCACTACCAAGTGCTGCGCAACCGACATCGGCCGTTCCCACCGAAGCCGGGCCACTTCTCACCCCGAGTCAGTTTTTAGGCTATCCGCTTGGCAACCGCTTCACTCCCCATTCCGAGTTGCTGCGCTACGTCGACCACGTAATAGCGCATGCGCCCGGCCGGATGAAACGCCAGGATTACGGGCAAACCTACGAAAACCGTCGGCTGGAAGTGGTACAAGTTGCCTCACCTGAAAACCTAAGTGGCCTCGACGAAATTCGGCGCAACAATTTGCGCTTAGCCGGCCTCGAAAGCGGACCCAAGCAACGGCAGCAGCCCGCCATTGTGTGGCTTAGCTACAACGTTCACGGCAACGAGGCCGTGTCGTCGGAAGCCGTGATGCAGGTGCTCTACGATCTGGCGGATCCGCAGAACAAGCAAACGCAGCAGTGGCTGCAAAATACGGTGGTGCTGCTCGACCCCTGCGTGAATCCCGACGGCCGGGAACGGTACGTGCAATGGTACAACCGCACCCGGGCCGAGGTGCCCAATGCTTCGCCCTACGCCTGGGAGCACCACGAGCCCTGGCCCGGCGGCCGCTACAACCACTACTACTTCGACTTGAACCGCGACTGGGCCTGGCAAACTCAGCAGGAAAGCCGGCAGCGCCTCACGCTCTACAACCAGTGGCTGCCCCAGGTGCACGCCGACTTCCACGAAATGGGCCCCGACGACCCGTATTATTTCTCGCCCGCGGCCAAACCCTACCACGAAGACATCACCGATTTTCAGCGCAAGTTTCAAAACACCATCGGCGACTACAACCGGCAGGTGTTCGATAAAAACAACTGGCTTTATTTCACCCGCGAAACCTACGACTTGTTTTACCCCAGCTACGGCGACACCTACCCGTCGTTCAATGGGGCCATTGGCATGACCTACGAGCAGGGCGGGTCGGGCCGGGCGGGAATTCAGTACGCTAAATCCGACGGCGACACTTTGACGCTAACCCAGCGCATCTCGCACCACCATGCTACCAGCCTAGCCACCATCCGGGCCGCCGCCGAGCGGCACGATGAACTGATAAGCGAGTTTCAAAAGTATTTCGACAATGCCCGCACCAAGCCTCACGGTCCTTACAAGGCATTTGTGGTGGCGGGAGCCGGCGACCCTGGCCAGCTTCGGGCTTTTACGGACTACCTGGAGCGCCAGCAGATTCAGTACGGTTACGCACCGCGCCGCCTGCGCACCCGAGGCTTCAACTATGCTTCGGGCAAAGAAGAAGGCGTGCAGGTGGAAGCCAAGGACGTAGTGGTCAGCATGTACCAGCCCAAATCGACGTTGGTGAAAGTGTTGTTCGAGCCCCGCCCGGCGCTGGAAGACTCGCTCACCTACGACATTACGGCCTGGGCACTACCGTATTCGTTTGGGCTGAAAGCCTACGCGTTGAGGGAGAAAGTAGCAGTTGATAACGCGCAAACAGCGGGCGGCGACAGGCAGCGTTCTGCGGTCAACAAGCAACAGGCAGCAATCGACAAGCCTTATGCCTACGTGGCGCGGTGGAACAACTTGCAGGACGTACGTTTTCTGAGCCGGCTGTTGCAGCAACGGGTGAAAGTGCGGGTAGCCAGCCGGGCTTTCGAGTCGGAAGGGCAAAAGTACCAGCCGGGCACACTCGTTATTACACGCACCGGCAACGAAAGCCTCGGCGCCCGCTTCGACCAACTTGTCCGCGCCCAAGCCGATTCGGTGGGGGTAGTGGTGCAGGCCGTAAAATCGGGTTTCTCGACTTCTGGGGCCGATTTGGGTTCGGGCTACGTCCGCAATGTTGGGCGGCCGACCATTGCGGTAGTAGCAGGGGAGGGCGTTTCGCCGACGGCATTTGGGGAAGTGTGGCACTACTTCGAGCAGCAGATTGGCTACCCCGTTACGGTGCTTGGCTCTGATTATCTGGGCTCGGTGCCGTTAAGCAAGTTCGATGTCCTGATCCTGCCCGACGGCAATTACGAGGATATGTACCCCGAGAGAAGCCTGGAAGCTCTGAAGGCCTGGGTGCGCAGTGGCGGCCGACTGATTGCACTGGAAGGAGCCGCCGCTTTTCTGTCCGGTAAAAAGGATTTCCTGTTGAAAACCAAGCCCGCTGATTCGGCTGCCAGCAAGAAAGCCAGTCCCTACCGCCTGCTGCGTCCTTATGCCAGTGCCGAGCGGGAGCAAATTGGGGAGCGGGTGCAAGGCAGCGTCTACCGGGTTCAGCTCGACAACACCCATCCGCTGGCTTTCGGCTATGGCCCCACGTATTATGCCTTGGTGCGCGATACGCTCAACTACCGCTTTTTGGGGGAAGGCGGCTGGAACGTGGGCGTGCTCAAGCGCGACAATTATGCCGCTGGTTTCGCCGGTCGCAAAGCCCGCCGCAAACTCACCGATACTTTTGTGCTCGGCGCCCAGGATATGGGTCGGGGTCAGATCATCTACCTTGCCGACAACCCTCTTTTTCGTGGGTTCTGGCAAGGCGGCAAGCTGCTGTTCGGCAATGCGCTGTTCTTCGTAGGGCAATAAACCACCACTTTCAAAAGCGAACTGCCCGTTTGAAACCAAAACAAAAAGGCTTGCCAAACGGCAAGCCTTTTTGTTTCGTCTCCTAGGTTTTGGTTCACATTGCAATCCGTGTAACTCGGATTGCAGCGGAATTCTTAGCTCTAGTCTACTACGTCTTCTGCTTTGTTTTTCACAGCTTTAGCGCCTTTCTTCACGACTTTACCGGTCTTTTTGGCGCCTTTTTCAACAACTGCACCAGTCTTCTGGCCAGCTACTTTAACGTCTTCTTTCGTGTTGTGCACCTTTTCGCCTGCTTTGGTGCGACCTGTGCGAGACTCAGTTTTTACCGTGCCATTGTCGCGAACGGTAGCAGTGGTTTTAGCACCAGTGGCGTCGTCTTTTACTACTACTTTGTCGCCTTGGGCGAAGGCTGCGGTGGAGAAAGCTACAGCCGCGAGCAACATTAGGATCTTTTTCATGATTGGGGAGGAGTTGGTTATCTGAACTCCGGTCCTTATACGGGTCCGGCGAAATAGGTTGCAGTAGCGCACTTGTCAACTAAAATCCCATGGGCTTGCCTGTTGGAGTCCATGATTTCCGAGGAATGGCGGTGCATGGAAATGTTGTAATCGACCAAACAAATCTACCTCGTTCCGCATGAAGAACGCACGAGAAAAGCGAGCTGCAACTAACCCATTTTACCATCAGGCTCTGCTAACTATTGCCTCTATAGTGAGTCAGGAAGGAGCAATGAGCTGTCGCCGTAGCTTAGAAACCGATACCCGTTTGTTAGGGCATGCTCATATACGCGCCGCCAGTCGGGGCCGAGCAGGGCGGCCACCAGCAAGAGCAGTGTGCTTTCAGGCTGGTGGAAATTCGTGACCAGTCCCTGTATCATTCGGAACTGATAGCCAGGAGCAATCAACAACTGAGTGGTGGCGTGCAGCGCGTCTAACTGCTGTGCGTCCAGGTATTCGAGGAGAGCTTTCAAAGCCGAGGTAGCAGCAAGATCGGAGCCGGGCGTGTAGGGCTGCCACTGTGCTACGTGAGGTAATGTATTGGGAGGTAATTGGCCCGCGGCCGCCTGCACCCCAAGCCAGTACAGACTTTCCAGCGTGCGCAGGCTGGTAGTGCCTACCGCAATCAGCGGGCGCAGGTGGTGCGCTAGTAACTGACGCAACACTTCGGCCTGCACCACAAACGGTTCGCCGTGCATGGTATGGTCGGCCATACGAGCGGCTTTTACGGGCTGGAAAGTGCCTGCCCCCACATGGAGGGTCACGCGGGCCGTGGTAATACCGCGCTCAGCAAGGTCAGCAACTACCGCATCAGAGAAGTGCAGGCCGGCAGTAGGAGCCGCAACCGCGCCTTCGTGCGTGGCATACACCGTTTGGTAGCGGACTGCATCGGCCTCTGTATCCTCCCGGTTGAGGTAGGGTGGCAGCGGCAGATGACCGGCACCACGCAGTACTTCGGCAAACGGTAGAGTGGCCGGATTCCAACTAAACTTAATTAGCGAATAACCATCGACGGCCTCTGCACGCTCAGCAATAAGGGTAGCTGCCTGACCTTGCGCTGTGAAATTCAGTGAAACCGGACCACTTTTCCAGCGCTTGCCGTTGCCAACCAGACATTTCCACACACACTCCCCGGTTTGCTGCATGGCCAGCTCAATGGCGCTATGCGGCGCTACCGGTTCCAAACAAAACAATTCGACTTGCCCACCGCTAGGCTTGCGGCAAAACAGCCGGGCCTGCACCACTTTGGTATCATTGAACACCAATAGCGTGTCCGATGGAAGCTCTGTGGGTAAGTTGTGAAAAGTCTGGTTGGTGATATGGCCGCTACGGTACACAAGCAGCCGCGACTGGTCCCGGTCGGGCAAGGGCTCGGGAGCAATTCGCTCTGCGGGGAGAGTATAGGTGTAATCGTGAATGGAAAGCAGGCGGGGGTCAGCAACAGGAATCGACATACCTACAAAGGTAGATTACGAAGTCAGCCGGAACAGTTGGAGGTCATATATTCTTCCGGCCACCTAAAAAATACGGTCCGCTACATAGCGGACCGTATTCAGTAAAAGCTTGGAAGGTTGAAGGCAAAGAGCCTGACCTTCATGATTTGCGGAAAATCAGCAGGTGTTGCTGGGGCAGACTCTTGATATTTTCCACGAAAACCATTCCCAAAGCCTCCATTTCCTTACGAGCTTGGGCTTCCGTCATTTTGTGAATGCGCTTGATGGGCACGTTTGGATCTTCGGCCCGGTACTCTACCAATGCCACTCGGCCAGTAGGCCGCAGCGAACTGCGAATCGCGCGCATCATTTCCCGCGGATGATCGAACTCGTGATAAGCATCCACAATCAATACCATATCGACGCCGCCAGTAGGCAGGTTGGGATTTTGAACCGTACCCAAAATTGGCTGTACGTTCTGCGCCTTATTGGTTGCTTTGTGGTCGGTTAGATATTTAATCATTTCTGGCTGTATATCCACCGCCAATACCTTGCCTTGCGGCACTAAGGGGCTAATACGGAAAGAAAAATAACCCGTACCGGCTCCAATATCGGCCACTACATCGGTAGGCTTCAGCTTTAGTTCGCGCAACAGTACGTCGGTTCGCTCTTCTTCCTGCCGGTCGCCGCGCTCCAGCCACTCGGCACCCTCATGACCCATGACGTGCGCTATTTGGCGGCCCTGATAATACCTGCCAATTCCGTTTGGATCTTGAGGTGGCGCCAAATGGTAGCCGCTTGTATCTGCTGCCGTAGCCGTTTGGTCGGTTACAATAGGTTGTTCTGCCGCCACGGCCGAGGAGCTTTCCATCGGGGTTTGGGTACAGGCGGCCGGAAGTAGAAAAACGGACAAGGTGGTAGTCCGGAACAAAGAGGAGAGAGACATAGGCCCGAGTGCAAGTAAATCCTGTTTAGTTAAACATCCTAACCGGGAGAAGCGTTCGGCCAACTTCGAACTATGCGCAAGACTAGTGGACGATAATAAAAAGCAATTTTGATGATGTTTTACCGCCCATTTCTATTTTAGCGCGTACAAAACCCGTTCCTGAACCTTTCACCAACTATTTTAGCTCATGAAGCACCTTTTCAACATTCTGCCTAAGCTGACTGCTATTGCGGCCATTGCCCTAAGCGCCGCTAGTTGCAACCGCGCCGAGTATGCCATGTTGCCCAAAACAACGCCTTATCACGCTACGTATGGCACCACTAAATCAGTTCCTACGCCAACTGTAGCAGAAAAGGACGTAACGGTTGCGAAAACACAAGCTGCACAGCCGGCAGAAAAACTTGTTGCTGTTGAAATGCCTGCCGTTGGTACACCCGCCAGCGCGGCCACTCCCTTAGCTGCTCCGAAAGCCCAAGCTAAGTCCGCTCGCTTAAAGCAGGATAACAAACCGGCAGCGCATAGACTGAATCTAGTGCAGAAAATGGGAGTCGCGAAGGTGCTAAAACAGGTGGACAAAGCGACTGGCAAGGTGCAGCTCAAGCAACGCCACGAAACGGCTGCCACTAGCAAACTGGAAGGTAAGCTTCGGCAAGGCGTTATCTTATTGCTGGTTGGTCTACTGGTAGGTTTGCTGGGTTCTATTGGAGGCGTTATCGGGAACGTATTCGCCATTCTAGGCTCTATCCTGTTCCTCGTTGGGGTGATTCTGATAATTCTTTATCTGCTCGACGAATTGTAGGTCCCACGTTTCGTACTTATTGCTGATACTAAAAGCCTTGTCTGCCTCCGGTATTCAGGGCTTTTTTGTGCGTTTACCTAAGTACAGTGAGAGTTGAACAACGCCTTTTTCCACTTACATTAATTATATTAATACGATTTACTCTATCTAAGCCTGTTATAGAATAAAATGCATAGATACTTTGTTCGAAAAGTGCTTCTGGCTGCTTTGCTGGTTTCGCTGACTGCCTGTCAAAGTGTGCGTTCCGTTACCATCTTACCGGACACTGAAATATACAGACCGCAACCAAACTTGCGTAAACCAACATTCTATCAATCACAGCCCGTATTGACGGCCACACTGCCCGAGAGAGAAATTCTGAGTGAGGATGAAGGGGACCAAGTAGCGCCCGCCTCAATGCCTTCGGTGAATAAGCTGCCGGTGTTGTTGCCCGACACTGCCGTAAACAAATCTGTTATAAGCAGCAAGCCCGATCCAGCCACCACGATTGTAAATAGCGTTGGTGGCGCTACAACGGCTGTGGGGCTAGGCTTAATGATTGCCATTGCCAGTACTGACGCTCCCCCAACGGAATGGGACGGATTAAGTCAGGTTATAGGGTTTTTGGGAGGCTTAATGATACTGTTGATTGGGCTTGCCCTGCTCTTTTTCCAAGGAAAGAACGGCCGCTTACGCCGTGTGCGCGAAGCGCGTGAAGCGGCGGCAGATGATGCCATTCCACCCATATCTGCAAAGCTAGCTAGCCGCAGGAGCCAAAGTAGAAAGACGGGCCGGCTTTTATTGACTATAGGTGGTGTGTTAGGAGTACTAGTCTTTATATATGGCGTGCTCCTGCTTCTACCTGCAATTATTCTATTATTGTTGGGCTCAATCTTCTCTATTGCGGGAAGTTAAACGTACACTTACCAGCTGCGCTGCCGCTTAGCATCTTACATAGTTGCTACATCGGGTCAACGTCGGCTACGAAGCGAGCTTGCTTGTAATCTTTCTCGTTCTTGACGGCATTGATGGCTGCTAGAATATCTGCCTTAGCTGATTTGAGAACGGTATGTTCGCGGCTGAGCTTGATGGTAATTTCTTGCAAATAGAAGTTGCGAATGCGGAAAATATAGGGTGCTTCCGGCCCGAGCACGGCTTCGCGGCCTAGCCGGGCTACTAGCTCGCCGGTCAGCAGGATAGCGGCCCGCTCGCAAAGTAGCTGATCTACGTGCTTTACTACGAGCCGAATAACCCGCATAAACGGCGGATAGCCATGCTCGCGCCGTTGCGTGATTTCGTAGTCGTAGAACTCCAAGTAGTCGTTGCGAATCACCTTATCGAAGATGATTTGCAGCGGGTCGGCCGTCTGGATGATGACTTTGCCTTTCTTGCCCTTACGGCCCGCTCGGCCACTCACCTGCACAAACATCTGGAATGCTCGCTCGTGCGCTCGGAAGTCTGGGTAGTGAATGATACTATCGGCATTGATGATGCCTACTAAGCTCACGTTGGCGAAGTCCAGGCCCTTGGTTACCATTTGCGTGCCGACCAGAATGTTGGTTTTTTGCTGCTCGAAGTCGCCGATAATTTGCTGATAGGAGTTTTTGGCGCGGGTAGTATCGAGGTCCATGCGCTGCACGTTGGCGGCGGGTAGCATCACTTTTAGGTCGTCCTCAATCTTCTCGGTGCCAAATCCCACGGTTTTGATGTTGCGCGAGCCGCAGGCGGGGCATTCCACGGGCATCTGGTCGTGGTAGCCGCAGTAGTGGCAGCGCAGCTCGTGGGCTTGTTTGTGGTAGCTAAGGCTCACGGCGCAGTTCATGCATTTTGGAATCCAGCCGCAGTCCACGCAGTTGATGAAAGGGGAGTAGCCACGCCGGTTTTGGAACAGAATCACTTGCTCCTTGAGGCTGAGCTTGGTTTCCATGGCCGTCAGCAGCTCGGGCGTGAAGTGGTTGAGCATCTTCTTAGCTTCCCGGCTCTTGCGCGTATCCACTAACTCGATTTCCGGCAAACCCGCCTCGCCAAACCGTTTGGTGAGCGTTACGAGCCCGTAGCGGCCGGTGCGCGTCTGGTAGAACGTTTCGACAGCTGGTGTAGCGGAACCCAACAACGTTTTGGCCCCTTGGAAGTTGGCCATCATCAGGGCCACCTCCCGGGCATTATAGCGCGGGGCTGGGTCATACTGCTTGTAGCTCGACTCGTGCTCCTCGTCTACAATCACCAAAGCCAGATTGTCGAAGGGCAGGAATACGGCCGACCGCACGCCAATCACCACCTGAAACCGCCCCGACAGCACCCCGTTCCAGACTTCTACCCGCTCGTTGTCAGAGAACTTAGAGTGGTACACGCCCAACCGGGAGCCAAACACACGCATCAGGCGGGTTACAATCTGGGCGGTGAGAGCAATTTCGGGCAGCAGATACAGCACTTGCCCGCCGCCATCCAGCGCGTTGCGAATCAGGTCGATGTAGATTTCTGTTTTGCCGGCGCCGGTCACGCCGTGCAACAGCACAATGTCTTTGGTGTTGAACAGGCGCATCACCTCGTCGCGGGCCTCGATTTGGGCCTCGCTCAAAGTGAAATGCATGTTGGCCTGCGTGGCATCATCGAGGGGAAAGCGCGACACAATTACATCGAACTGCTCTAATACCCCGTTTTTGATGAGCGTATTAACAGCGGAAGGGGAGAGGTGCGGGGCCGACGTGAGGTAGACCTTCTCGATGCCGTTTTGGTTGGTGAATTCGTTTTGATAAACGGGTACTTTTTGCAAGTAGCGCATCAGCACGTCGAGCTGCTTGGGCCGCGCTGCGAGTTGCGCAAACAAGCCCTCCAGCGCTGCTTCCGCCACAAAATGATGCGCTAGCCGCACTTTCTTCACCACTTTCGGCGCGTACTTATCGGCCATGTGTTCGAAGAGAAAGACTACGTCTTTCTGCATCAAGCTCTTGATAACCTTGTGGAATGAAGCAATACCGAGCAATTCTCCGACTTCGGTAAAGGTCAAGGATTTGCCGTCCTCGCCAGCACTCAACGTGTCGACAATCTTCTCTTCCTGCTCACTGAGCGGATACGGATTCTCCTCGCGCACAAAAGCTGGATGCAGTTGCACCCGCGACTCCGAGCTAAGCTTCAAGGCCGAGGGCAGCGCCGCGTTTATTACCTCGCCCAGCGTGCACATATAATAGTCGGCCAGCCAGCGAAACAGCTGTAACTGCGGTTGCGTAACGACGGGCGCATCGTCGATGAACTCCAGAATGTACTTGGCTTGGTATTCTTTGGGGGGTGTTTCGTGCACGGCGGCCACAATGCAACTCAACGTCCGTTTGGCCCCAAACTGCACAATCACGCGTCCGCCAATCACCACTTGGTCGTTTAGCTCGTAGGGCACCCGATACGTGTAGAGCTTGGGCAGCGGCAACGGCAGAATCACGTCGGCAAATAGCGTGACACGGTCGGCAGCGGGTTCTGGCTGCAACTGAACAAAGTCGAACGTAAGACTCAAGGGAAAAGCAATCTGAAAGCGGAAGGTAAAGATAACAAGGTGGTGCTTGCGCCGGGCCTCTGCGCCGATAAAATCGTCGGGTGAAGCGGCTATATAGCTAGCGCTGAAACTCGTTGCGCAAACAGCTTACTACATCTGCGTCAGGGCCTCCGCCACCGTATGCACCGGCTGCTGACAGGTGTGGTTGAAGCACACGTAAATCGTGGTTTTTCCATCATGCGGCTCCCGGCCTTGGAGCAAAGGCAACGTGCTGGCGCTTTCAGTGCCGGCTAGCACGACGTTGGGCAGATATTCGCGGCTTAGCTCCTGACGTAAAGTCTCTGCTTCCGGGCCGACAACTACAATTTCAGCAGTTGGTTTCAGTTGCGCGGTGTACAGCGTCGCCCAATTGGTAAGGTGCTGCGGCTCCTGCACTACTAATGCCTGAATGCGGCGCAGCATGGCAGTGGCTAGCTCGGTATAGTGGCTGTTTTCGAGGTGTAAGCCCAACCGGTGCAGGTTGTGCGCCATAACCGAGTTGGAAGCAGGAATTACGTTGTCGAACAGCTCTTTTTTGCGAGCAATGAGTTTCTCGCCGGTGTCGTCGGTGTAAAAGAACTGCTCTTCCGTAGGGTCGAAGAAATGAATTAGCACGTACTCGGTCAGGCTTTTGGCCTGATGTAGCCAGCTCTCTTGGAAGGTTGCTTCGTAGAGGCTGATGTAGGCCTGGATAACCAACGCATAGTCTTCCAAGAAAGCACTGATAGAGGCGCGCCCATTCTTGTAGTTGCGGTGGAGGCCGGCTCCGTTGCGTAGCTTATTTTCAATAAACCGCGCGTTCCGAAGTGCCAACACCAGAAACTTGGGCTCAGCGAAGGCTCGGTAGGCATCCAATAGGCCTTGTAGCATTAGCGCGTTCCAGCCGGTTAGGATCTTGTCGTCGAGGCCAGGGCTGATGCGACGGTTACGAGCAGTGAGTAGCTTCTGCTTCCATTCTTTTATCAGTGCGGCCAGCACATCGGGCGCAAGCTGATGCGCGGCAGCGAAATCGGTGCTGGAGGCGCGGCGATGCAGAATATTGCGACCGTGCTCCCAGTTGCCCACGGCAGTACAGCTGTAGTAATCGGCCGCCAAAGATTCTTCATCAGCCAGAACAGCGCGCAATTCCTCTCTGGTGAAAACGTAGAACTTACCTTCTTCGCCTTCACTATCGGCATCGCGGGAAGAGTAGAAGCCGCCTTCCGGACTGGTTAGCTCGCGCTCTACAAAGCTGATTGTATCGTATACCACTTCCCGGTATAGATCATCATGGGTTACTTGGTAGGCTTCGGCGTATAAGCTTACCAGTTGGCCGTTGTCATAGAGCATCTTTTCGAAGTGCGGAACCAGCCATTCGGCATCGGTGGAATAGCGGGCAAACCCGCCGCCTACCTGGTCGTAGATGCCGCCCCAGGCCATTTCACGCAGTGTGAGGTTGATTTGAGCTAATAGGCGCCGGCTGCCGCTGAGTTGGTAGGTGCGTAGCAAAAAGCGCCATATGCTCGGCATTGGAAATTTTGGTAAGCGATTCATACCACCTAATTCCCGGTCGAATTTACCGGCCAAGTTGTGCACAAGCAGCTTAAACTCGTCTGCCGAAAAACCTTCTGTAGCGGCCGAAATACGGTATTTCTCTAGTTCGCTGGCTTGCAGCGCTTGCGCAAACTGCTCGGCCGAAGCATCTAGTTGCTTCCGATCTTCGTTTCGATAAGCCCGACCAATGCTGGTTAGCAGTTGCTTCCAGTTGCCGGGCGAGAAATAGGTGCCGCCATAAAAAGGCTTGGCTTCCGAATTTAGAAACACGTTTAGCGGCCAACCGCCCGGCACGCCCATGGCTTGCAAGGCCTCCATGTACACTTGGTCCACATCGGGCCGCTCTTCCCGGTCCACCTTTATGCACACAAAATGCTCGTTCATTACGGCCGCAACCCCCGCATCCTCAAACGACTCGCGTTCCATCACATGGCACCAGTGGCAAGCCGCGTAGCCGATACTTACCAGAATCGGCTTTTGTTCAGCTTGAGCCCGGCTCAGTGCTTCGTCACCCCACGGATACCAATCAACAGGGTTGTGGGCGTGCTGAAGGAGGTAGGGACTAGATTCTTGCGCAAGTCGGTTGGTAGAGTCGGGCTGCTTAGATGCATTCATCGGACAGAAGGATTGGAAAGACAAAACCCGGTCCTGTGGGACCGGGTTTTAAAATCAACAGTATTTAAGATGCATCTGGTGTCTCATCAGGAGCTTCAGGTTTGCGACGTGGTGGCCGAGCAGGCCGTTTACGTGCGGCGGCTGGGGGCTCCGTAGCCGGCGCTGTTGGCTTGGCAGCTGGTTTACGTCGGCCCGAAGGCGGGGCCGCTTCTGGTGCAGATGCAGCGGGAGCAGATGTTTCAGTGGCTTTCCGTTTCTTGTTTGCTTTTGGGGCTGGCTTTTTCTTTTCGACTTCAACTGGCGCCGACTGCTCTACGGAGGCAGTATTTTGCTTGGCCTGCGGCTTGGCTGGCCGATGCCGCGGTTTTTTGGGCGCTGAAGCTAGTGGCGCAGGATCAGGTAAAGGAGCTTCGGTAACTGGGGTAGCAGGAAGCTGCTCGTTCGTTTGTAGCGGAGCGGGTACCAACTCTACTGAGGGTGCTACAGGATCAAGTGCCGGGCTTATGGTAGCTGGCTCAGCTGAGGTTTCAATTTCAACAGCCGGTGGCGGAGGCGTTGATTTCAAGCGGGCTGGCGCTGTATTTAGAGTAGCCTGGCCTGAGGCAGTCAATCGGCCGGAAGCACCTGTTCCTTTCACCGACGGAATAGCACTAACAACCGGTGGTCGTTCTGGTGCTACAGATGCTGGTGCCGCAGACGCTGGAACTTGCAACTCAGACGGGACTTCAATGGCAGCAGTCGGTAAAGCTGAGGTTACCAGGTCATTAGGATTTGAAGAAGATTCCAGCAGCGTTGCCTCTGCTGAGGGTGCTATTGTTGGCGGCGTTTCTGGTGGAGTAGCATACAGCGTTTTGATGCGCGAATCGGGCCGACGCGACTTACGTAGGGCCGCCGCTCGTACCTCACTAGCTGAGCGGCCCGTACGGACTGGCCGCTGCAAGCCTGGCGTCACGTTAGAAGTTGCTGGCTCAACACTATCTGTCTGGTCAGTTGATGGTACTGTAGGTTCGAGCAGAGCCGCTCCAGTAACGAATTCCGCATCAGGATCAATCAGCACTGGTGACTCGGTGAGGTCCGGAGCCAACGAACTAGGTTCGGTCGGGATACCCGTAGCTTGAGAAACTACTTCAGTTAACTGTTTGCCGCGGCCTCTGCCCCGACGTGAGCCGCGCTTACGGCGCTCCATTGCTGTTTGCAGAGGAACATCCGGATCAAGAGCCACCGTAACAACAGAGGCCGTACCTACTTCTTCTGCTGCTACCTCTTCCGCTGTTTCATCTGATTCCGCTACCAAAGATGCTTCACTAAGAAGAATAGTAGTGCCAGCCGCTAGGGCAGCCGCTTCTTCTGCCAACCGGGCCGCATGCTTTTTCTTGTTTCGCTTCGCGCCACCTCGGTTGCGCCGCTTTTTCTTGGGCTGTGCCGCTTCTTCCATGGTTTCTGCCATAGTTTCCGCCTCACTGAGTTCCTCTACTTTTTCGGGTTCTACTTCAACAACCTCACTAATAGCTTCTATCAAAACGGTGTGCTCTGCCGCTATTACTGGCACCGGGGTAGCCTCATCGCCTACATCAATCCGTTCCTCATTGTCTTCTATATCGGCTTCCGGTACCGGTTGTGGCTTCGGCAACGGCAAATTCTGTATCTGCTTGCGGATTTCCAGAATTTCCATGCGCATGTCGGCCTGACTGGAGAGCTTCTCCAGCCGTTCCAGCGTGCTAACAAGAAACTGCCGGTGCTCGGGAGCAGCTGCATGTAATGGCCGGTGATGCAAGGCTTGTCGGACCGATTCCCATTCCTTACGGAACCGGCCAAACTCGACGTCGAAGTAGGTTCGTGCAAACCTCTCCCATATATAATCTTCCGCTACGACCGAAGGGTGCAGCATATCGGCCGCGTAAAAGCGGTAATCGCGCAAATCATCTAACAGCAACTCGTAGGCCGGGAAATACGATACGTCAGGCAGTAGCTCACTCAAGTAGTGGCAGGCCACCCGCAATACCGATTTGCTTACTGCATTCAGTGGTAGCGTATCTTTCAAGTGGCGTACTGGGCTCACGGTCAGTACAAACCGCAGTTTAGGATTCCGCAAACGGAGATACGCATGGGTCTCTGCAACAGCGTTGATAATTTCATCGGGAGTCAGCAACTCCTTATTGAATTTTTCTGCTGGCACTTTGTGGCAGTTGCTTACTAACTCATCGGTTTCTTTTAGTCGATAAGCCCACGCTGTGCCTAACGTCAGTACGACTACATCAGCCGTAGTTAGGAACACCCCCGTATCTCGTGAGAGTTGTTGGATTGTCTGGAGCAATTCCACAGGAGAATCGGCCCCGAGATTGGCATGAAGATCATAGCTCTGCCAACGTCCTCGCGCTTCTACTAGGTGCTGCTGCCAGTCCATCTCTTCACCGGCCGCTGCCCGTAGCAGCTTGCAGGCAGAAATAGGATTGAATAAGGTACCAAACGGATTAACTAACGTATGTACCTTGGCTTCTGCCAACCGACCCCCAATAGTTTCGGAAAAGCAGGAACCAATAGTTAGCACGCGTGCCGAAAGAGGCAATTGGTGCAAAGCGGGAGTGAGAGGTAATTCAGTGCGGAACATTCCAAACAGATACGGCAAAAATCAGCCAACGGACAGGCAACCTACTCAACATCGTGCGTTCAGCCAAAATGTGGCTTACTGAAACAACATGCAAGAAGTGTCACTGTAGTAATTTCAGTTAAATACTAGCTATACAACAAGCCAAGTAAGGGTACTTGAATATCCCGATTTATTACTTAAATAAGTGAATCAAAAAAGCCCGACTGTCAAGACAGTCGGGCTTTCTTTTAACTTGAATAGCTTACTCAGCTACCACATTAAAACGTACTTTGTGCTTCACTTCGCGGTGCAGGTCCACGGTAGCGGTGTACTCACCTACCGAACCGGGCTCCTGGTCGAACGAGAGGCGCTTACGCTCTACTTCGATACCCTTAGCTTTCAAAGCCTCGGCGAGCTGAAGCGTGGTTACACGACCGAAAATCTTGCCGCTCTCACCCACTTTGGCGGGAATTTCGAGTACTACGTCACCAATCTTATTGGCAATTGCTTGCGCATCGCCTTTAATCTTGTCGGCCTTGTGAGCGGCCTGACGGATGTTCTCAGCGACGATCTTCTTGTTGGTTTTATCAGCCAGAATGGCCAAACCTTGCGGGAGCAGATAGTTGCGACCGTAACCAGGCTTCACCTTTACAGTGTCGTTCTTGTAGCCCAGGCCCTTTACGTCGTCTTTCAGAATTACTTCCATGATTTTTTAATTGTTGATCGGTGCATAGCTGATAGTGCCGTTAGTAGTGTCTTTGCAGTCCTACTCCATAGACAGCAATCTGCTATCAACAACCATCTATTTCAAAGAGTCAGTTACGTAGGGCATCAGAGCCAAGTGACGAGCTTTTGCTACGGCTTGAGCTACTTTACGCTGGAACTTCAGACTAGTGCCCGTGATGCGGCGAGGCAGAATTCGGCCCTGCTCGTTCACAAACTTCAGCAGGAAGTTCGGATCCTTGTAATCAACATACTTGATGCCGTTCTTCTTGAAGCGGCAATACTTTTTGCGGGTATCCTGCTTGTGGATACGTTCGTTGGCGAGGCTCATGGTTTAAGTTACTGGGCTACGGCTTCCGGTTGTTTCTGGGTTTTCTGCTGGTTCATCTCTCCGTTGCGGCGGCGCTGGCTGTAAGCTACAGCGTGCTTGTCCAGAACGGTAGTGAGGAAGCGGATAATCCGTTCGTCTCGACGGAAGGCGAGTTCCAGCGTGTCCACGATGTTACCCGAGCCAGTGAACTCCACGAGAAAGTAGTAGCCCGTATTTTTTTTCTGAATTGGATACGCCAATTTTTTTAGGCCCCAAGCTTCAGAGTTGATGATGTCGGCGCCATTTTCCTTAAGCACCTGCGAGAACTTCTCGACCGTCTCTTGCACTTGACTTTCGTTCAATACGGGAGTCAAAATGAAGACCGTCTCGTAATTTCTTACTTCCATTACGACGGGGTAGAATTTGAATTGTGAAAAAATTAATGAGCCGGCAAAGATACGACTTTTCCGTTGTGGCTTTTACCTCCCATACCAAAATATTTACCAGAAAATTGTTCTTAACATTTTGGACATCAGGAAGCAAACCTTCGCGGTGCGGAATGGGTTAGCTAAAGAGCAAGCTGCTGTGGCTGGTAGAATGAGGGAAACCAGGGATGGACCGCTTGTCGACACCTGTTAGTATAGGGTGTGTAGAATACTCAATTAGAAAGCCGCAAAGCAAGCTCAACTAGGCGAGAATTAGCCCGAACGGGTTTGTTCTCTACGATTCCTGACCTACATTTGTGGCCTTGAACCACCCCCTCGCGTTTCTTTTCTTACAGTAAAATTGTGCTATGAATAGCATTCGCCTTCGTTCATTTTCTTCCCTTTTTCTTGCTCTTTTCCTGACGTTTGCTGCTACTACTACTTCTTCGGCTCAAGGCGGTGAGGTAGGTGCGGCCCCGGCTGTAAGTAAGGAAGGGGTGACTCCCGGTACTCCAGATGCCGGTTCAGCTGCCGCAGCAACAGCGCCTGCCGCAGGAGCAACTCCAGGCGCCGGCGGCGGTGACGCTGCTGCTATCGCTGCGGGTGACGCTCTCTTCAAAGGTAACTGCGCCCAGTGCCACGCCGTCAACGATGTGGTAGTAGGACCGGCCCTAGCTGGTATTACTAAGCGCCGTCCAGTTTCTTGGCTGATTCCTTGGATCAAGAACTCCAGCAAGGTGGTTGCCAGCGGCGATGATTACGCTGTGAAGCTCTACAACCAGTACCAGAAGCAGCAGATGCCTAGCTTCCAACTCTCAGATCAGGAAATTACTTCTATTCTAGCTTGGGTAACGTCTCAGGAGGGGCAAGGAGCATCTGCTACAGGTGGTGGTTCCGGAACTAACAAAGACAACCCAGCCACTGACACCAAACTTGGTGAAGGCGGCGAAGGAGCTGGCGCCGGTCAATATGCTGACATCCTGCTAATCGTATTGGTGGTGGTACTGATTGTGTTAGTGGTAACGCTGGTTATCATTGCCAACATCATGAAAGATGTACTGCGCGGTCGGAAAGATCTAGACGGCCGTGATGTTGAGCTTTTAGAGCAGCGCTTCGACTGGAGCAAACTTTACAAGTCATCGGCCATCCGTATTGGGGCAGGGGTAGTGTTCACGCTTGTATTGTTATACGAATCAGTTCAGGGTGCTATGGGTATCGGCTTGATGCAAGGCTACCAACCTACACAGCCAATTGCCTTCTCGCACAAACTGCATGCCGGTGAACATCAGATCAATTGTGCTTACTGCCACACTTCGGTTTATAAAAGTAAATCAGCCAACATTCCTTCGGCCAATATCTGTATGAACTGCCACTCGCAGATCAAGACAGAGTCGCAGGAAATCAAGAAAATCTACCGCGCTATTGAGCGTAAGCAACCTATTCAGTGGGTGCGTGTGCACAATCTGCCTGATTTGGCTTACTTCAACCACTCGCAACACACGCAGGTAGGAGCAATTCAGTGCCAGACTTGCCACGGTCCTATTCAGAACATGGAAGTGGTATATCAGTATTCACCGCTTACTATGGGCTGGTGCATTAACTGTCACCGCGAGACACCGCTCAACACTAAAGGCAACGCTTACTACAACAACTTGGTGAAGTTACACGACCAAGCCAATGGAGCGGCTCCTTTCACGGTATCATCGAACGGTGGTACGGAATGCTCGAAGTGTCACTACTAGGTTGATAGAGTCAGCTAAATCAGCACCATAACAAAGTTGCTGGTCTAGCTGGCTTCCAAAACGAAAGCTTTAATAATAAGCCTTAAAACTTGGGAATAATCGCGGAGTGGACTTCACACTCCATTTGCCCAAGACCCTAAGTCCCCATAACAAATGCAAGAATCGCCCAAGTACTGGAAGGGAATTGAGGAATTAGAGAACTCGCCGGAGTTCGTGAAAAACGCGTTCAGCGAATTCACTGACTTTCTGCCCGTAAAAGAATCACATGCGTCTTCAGACACCTCTGTAGCTCCGCGCCGCGACTTTCTTAAGTTGATGGGTTTTGGCATTGCAGCTGCTACTTTGGCTAGCTGCGAAGCTCCTGTCCGGAAGGCTATTCCTTACTTAAATAAGCCCGAAGAAGTAGATCCAGGTATTGCCAACTTTTACGCATCCACCTATTTCAACGGCACTGATTACAACAGCATTTTGGTGAAGACTCGTGAGGGTCGGCCTATCAAGCTGGAAGGCAATCCAGAATCACCTGTAACACGTGGTGGCTTGTCGGCACGTGCGCAAGCATCCGTACTGAACTTATACGACAAAGCACGCTTGCAACACTTTGCCATTAAGGGACGTGTTGCTGAAAAAGACCGAGTAGACCAGGAAATCCGCACAAAGCTGGCAGCTGCTAAAGGTCGGATTGCTATCGTTTCGCCAACTATTATCAGCCCGACCACCAAAAAGGTTATTGCTGATTTTGCCGCTCGCTATCCAAATACCGAGCACGTAATGTATGACGCTAACTCGCAGTCAGCATTGCTACGCGCTAATGGCGGAGTACTACCTGCTTTCGATTTCAGTAAAGCAGATGTCATTGTAAGCCTAGGAGCTGATTTCTTAGGAACTTGGATTTCTCCGGTTGAATACGCTCCTCAGTATATTGTCAACCGTAAGGTTTCGAGTGAAAGACGGCGTATGTCGCGTCACTTTCAATTTGAAACCATGATGACGCTGACCGGTGCCAATGCCGATATACGCGTGCCAATTAAACCTTCGGAAATGGGTGCCACAACATTGGCACTCTACAACGAGATAGTAGGCAGTGGTAGCAACGCCGCAAGCAAGCAATTGAAGCAGGCTGCTGCTGAGCTTAAAGCAGCACGTGGCCGCAGTCTTGTAGTATCCGGTTCAAATGATGTAGCTGTTCAGACGTTAGTAGCTGCTATCAATCAGAATCTAGGAAACGTCGGTACCTCTATTGACTTGACGAATTCCTCGTTGGTGCGTCAGGGTGATGATGCTCGTTTGCTGCGTCTTGTCAATGACATGAATGCAGGTAACGTAGGGGCTGTAATCTTCTATAACGCTAATCCTGCCTACGATCATCCATTAGCTGACAAGGTAAAAAGTGGGATTGCTAAAGTGCCTGTAAGTATTTCGCTCAATGACCGCCTAGATGAAACGGGCTCGTTGTGCAACTATGCTTGCCCTGACCACAACTACCTTGAATCGTGGAACGACTACGAGCCAAGACGTGGCTACTTGAGCTTAGCACAGCCTGCTATATCGCCACTGTTTGACACTCGTCAAGCGCAGGATAGCTTGCTGGTGTGGGCTGGAAATCCGCAAACGTATTACAATTACCTGCGCAGTTCATGGCGTGGCGTGCTGACTGGTGACTTCCAGAAAGCTTGGGACAAAGCAGTGCACGATGGGGTGGCAACGGGTACGCTCTCCGCTGCAGTACAGCCTCAGGTTGCACCAGCTATGGACGTTAATCAGGCTATTGCAGCTATTTCAGCTGCTCGTAAGCCCGCTGGTGTTGAATTGTGCTTGTATGAGAAAGTAGGTATCGGTCCTGGTAGCTGTGAAGCTAACAATCCGTGGTTACAAGAGTTGCCTGATCCTGTATCAAAAGCTACTTGGGGTAATTACGTAGCCATTCCACGGGAGATGGCTCTAGCCAATAAGTGGGAGCAAAATGACGTACTTAAAATAACGTCTAACGGAAAGACTATCGAGCTTCCTGTTTTGATTCAACCTGGTCAGGCCAAGGGCACCGTGAGCATAGCCATCGGCTATGGCCGAGAAAAGTCTGGCCGAGTAGGGGATAATGTTGGCGCTAATGCCTATCCATTCGTCGTCGTAGGCCGCGACAACGGGCTTCTTTACACCGGTGAAGTGAAGCTGGAAAAGACTGACGCTACCGCGCCAATCGCTCAAACCCAAACTCACCACACCATCATGGACCGCAAGTCCGTGGTACAAGAATCTACGCTAGCTCAGTACATCAAGAATCCCAAAGAGGTAACTGAGTACGAAACTGTCTCTACTCCAGAAGGCCCCCAGAAACCAAATAAGGTTTCGTTGTGGCAAGATTACGAGTATAAAAATCACCACTGGGGTATGTCTATCGACCTCAACTCGTGCATAGGCTGTGGCTCGTGTGTGATTGGGTGTCAAGTGGAAAACAACGTTGCGGTTGTAGGCAAACAGGAGGTAATTAACCGTCGCGAGATGCACTGGCTGCGTATTGACCGTTACTATAGCTCTGATGCTCATAAGGAGGACTTTGAAACCAAAGGCAAGCTAGATACTTACGCTGCCATGGAAGACCCCTCCGAAAACCCATCGGTTATTTTCCAGCCAATGCTTTGTCAGCATTGCAACCATGCTCCTTGCGAAACAGTGTGCCCAGTACTTGCGACGACGCACAGTTCGGAAGGTCTCAACCAGATGACGTACAACCGTTGCGTAGGAACTCGCTATTGCGCTAACAACTGCCCATACAAGGTTCGTCGCTTCAACTGGTTCTCGTACTACTCGAACGAGAAGTTTGAGAATGTTAACAACCATATGTTCTCCGACTTAGGTCGCATGGTGCTGAATCCGGACGTGACAGTACGGGCTCGGGGGGTAATGGAGAAATGCAGCTTCTGTGTGCAGCGTATTCAGCTTGCTAAGTTGGAAGCTAAAAAGCAAAAGCGCCGTCCCAAGGATGGAGAAGTGGTAACTGCTTGCGCTCAATCGTGCCCAACACAAGCTATAACATTCGGTGACTTGCGTGACCCAAACACTCGTGTTGCGCAAGTATGGCGTCGGGAAGATGGAGAGCGTGCTTTTAAAGTGATTGATTCCATCAACACGCAGCCGAACATCACGTACCTGACTAAGATTCGTAACAGAGAAAAGTCAGATTTCAACGCCTAAGCTAGATCTGGGGTCTCAGGGACTTGGACCTCGGATTTCAAATTAGGCTAAGAGGAGAAGAAGTCCAGTTCCTGAGTTCTAAACCCTACTAAACCAATAAGTATATGCAGCACGTATCGCCTGTACGGGAGCCGCTCGTAACCGGGGGGAAAACGTACCATGACGTCACTCAAGATATTTGCCGCCAGGTAGAGGCTAAACCCAACATACGTTGGATGGCTGCCTTAAGCGTGGCACTCTTTTTCCTCGGAATTTTCTTTTACTCTGTATATCGTACGCTTTGGTACGGTATAGGAGAGTGGGGCCTTAATAAAACAGTAGGGTGGGCTTGGGATATTACCAACTTTGTGTGGTGGGTAGGTATCGGTCATGCTGGTACATTGATTTCAGCGGTGTTGCTGTTGTTCCGCCAGAAGTGGCGGTCTTCAATCAACCGGGCGGCTGAAGCTATGACCATCTTCGCTGTAATATGCGCCGCTATGTTCCCTGTACTGCATATGGGACGTCCGTGGTTGGCTTATTGGGTGTTTCCCTTCCAGAATACGTTTGGTTCACTGTGGGTAAACTTCAACTCTCCTTTGCTCTGGGACGTTTTCGCTATCTCAACTTACTTCACCGTTTCGCTGGTATTCTGGTACACAGGTTTGGTACCCGACTTTGCAACTATTCGTGACCGGGCTAAAGGCCCTATCGCCAAAGTAGCTTACTCTTTATTGAGCTTTGGTTGGAAAGGTTCAGCTAAGCACTGGTCGCGCTACGAAACTGTATCGTTGATTCTCGCAGGCGTTTCTACGCCCCTGGTACTTTCAGTACATACCATCGTATCAATGGACTTCGCTACCTCGGTTGTACCGGGTTGGCACACCACTATCTTCCCTCCTTACTTCGTTGCTGGTGCTATCTTCTCTGGCTTCGCAATGGTACTTACGCTGATGCTCATCACGCGGGTAGTATTCAAGCTAGAGGATTACATCACTTTAGAGCACATCGCTCTCATGAATAAAATCATGATGGTGACCGGCTCTATAGTAGGGGTAGCTTACATCACTGAATTCTTTATTGCTTGGTACTCACAGGTTGAATTCGAGCAGTACGCCTTTATCAACCGGGCTACTGGGCCCTACTGGTGGGCTTACGCTTCGATGATGACCTGCAACGTAATTACTCCTCAATTGGTGTGGTTCCGCCGTGTTCGTTACAGCATTCCTTTGACGTTCATCTTGTCCATCATCGTGAACATCGGTATGTGGTTTGAGCGCTTCGTGATTATCGTAACCTCGTTGCACCGTGACTACTTACCTTCGAGCTGGGTAATGTTTTCGCCTAGCATCATAGACATTGGTATCTATGTAGGTACGCTTGGCTTGTTCTTCACGCTATTCCTACTTTTCGCTAAATTCTTCCCCGTAGTCAACATGGCTGAAGTGAAGACTATCCTGAAATACACCGTTGACAATGGCCCGACTTATACCGGTATCCATGGTCACAGCGAACAGGCTCACCAACCTACCACCCACGGTGTTCCAGCTTCGGCACCCGTAAATTATAACAAGAATGAGTAAGCGCTTTGCCCTCGGCATTTTTGAAGACGAAGACGTGCTATTGCACGCTGTTGAAAACGTCCGGGAGGCGGGCGTAAAGATCTACGAGGTGTTTTCTCCGTTTCCCATTCACGGCATTGACGATGCTCTGGGAATAGAACGTTCTCGGTTGCCTATTGCTGCCTTCTTTTTAGGTATGACTGGGCTAGCTTTTGCTTTGTGGTTGCAGATCTACACACTGGGTTTCGATTGGCCAATGATTATTGGTGGTAAACCTCACATTGCGCTGCCTGCCTTTATACCCGTTGCTTTTGAACTGACGGTGTTCTTCACCTGTCACGGAATGGTTATCACCTTCTACATCATTAGTAACCTCTATCCTCGCTGGAAAACACCAGTTCTAGATGTAAGAGCTACTGATGATAAGTTCGTGTTAGCTATTGAAATGAACGAGAAAACTGACTTGAACCATCTGACACAACTGCTGCGCGCTAATGGCGCTTCAGAAGTGAATGAGAAAGAAATGTCTAAATTCTAATGACGCATTCGCTGAAACTAGGCTTGCAAGCGTCGGCTGTTCTGTTTGCTTCGGTATTCTCTACCAGTTGCAACCGGGCTGATGATCCTGGCATCGAGTACGCTCCGGAAATGTATTATCCAATTCCGTATGAGCCGCTAAAGCAGTTGAACACCAACACCGTTAATCCTATGGGTATTAACGAGCGTACTCCGGTGGTTGGAACTGTTCCGCTTGGTAAGCTTAATTACTATTCGCACATTCCTAAGGATAGTGTAGGTATTGCAGAGCGGACACTAAAAAACCCTGCTGCATACACCAAGGAGAACCTGCTAGAAGGGCAAACGCTGTATACGCGTAACTGTCAGCACTGTCACGGTGAGCAAGGTGATGGCCAGGGGCCCGTTGCTGTTAAATTCAAGGGTGTCCCTTCGTATTATGCGGGTGCCTACAAGACCATGAACGACGGCCACATCTACCATGTGATTCAGTGGGGAAAAGGTCGTATGATGCCACATGGTTCACAAGTAGCGCCGGATGAGCGCTGGAGAATTGCTATGTATGTGCGGATGCTACAGCAGGGAAAGGGTCCGGACGGTATGGCCGATTTCTTGAAAGCTAAAGGACAGGATTCAGGATTAACGTCAGAATCCACTGATGGCCAAAACCAAGCTCCTGTTCAAGAAGCACAAGCCGACAAGGAGTCGGTAACACCCGGACAGGGCGGCGTAGAAGCAAGAAACGGAACCAATCTTTCAAGCGAAACGGCTAAACCGCAGAATTAATGGCAACTCTGACGCACCAAGAGAGTGTAACGGCGGAATACCTTCAGGTTTCGTCAGTCACTCGCAAGAGATTCATCACGATAATAGTTGCTGGCGTTGTTCTGCTAGTAATCGGTTTGATACTGGCTGCTTTTGGCGTTGGTCAAGAAGCACACGAAGGTGCAGCTGCAGCGCACGGTGCTACAACTGCTGGGCATGAAGGTACGGCTCACCATGGCAGCCCGATTTGGGCTAAACGTCTTCTGGTAAGTTTGTGGCATAACAATGTGTTCTTCACCGGGGTATCCGTCATTGGCACAGTGTTCATGGCTATTCAGTACGTTGCTTATGCAGGCTGGTCTGTTTTGATCAAGCGTGTTAATGAAGCGCTTAGTGCTTGGGTGTTGCCTGGAGGTGTTTTGTTGGTTTTACTTTTTGGTTTAAACCTGATTAACAATGACATCTTCCATTGGACGTTGCCAGGCATTATGACAAAAGGTAGCGCAACCTATGACGGTATTATTGCCGGCAAATCGGGTTTCTTGAGCGTTCCTTTTTATCTGATCCGAACTATCTCTTACATCACCATCTGGGTTGTTTTTACCAACAAGCTGCGAGCTTTATCGCTGGCCGAAGACCTAAACGGGGGTACCACATACTTTCATAAGAGTATTACTGCTTCAGCACTGTTTCTAGTACTGTTCGCTGTAACATCTTCTATGGCAGCATGGGACTGGGTTATGTCGATTGACACGCACTGGTTCTCTACCATGTTCGGCTGGTACGTTTTTGCTTCTTGGTGGGTATCAGGTATTGCAGCTACTACATTGTGCGTAATCTTACTCAAGCAGGCTGGTTACTTGCCGTTTATCCAGGCTAGCCACCTACATGACTTAGGTAAATTCATGTTTGGTTTCAGCATCTTTTGGACTTACGTATGGTTTTCGCAGTTCATGCTGATCTGGTACGCCAACTTACCTGAAGAAGCTGTGTACTTCAATCAGCGTTTAGGAGGCTTCAATGGCCAATATACTTGGCTATTTTTCTTCAACCTTCTTATCAACTTCGTCTTCCCTTTCTTGGTATTGATGACGCGTGATGCCAAGCGTCAAATGATTATGCTCAAGATTGTTTGTATTGCTATTCTGGTTGGTCACTGGTTCGACTTTTATTTAATGATTATGCCAGCAACTATGCAGGCTAATAATGGGTTTGTAATAGAGTTCGGGGTTGCACTTATATTCCTAGGAAGCTTCTTGTTGTTGATGACTAAGCGTCTTTCTCAGTCATCGTTGGTTCCACTGCACCATCCATTCTTGGACGAAAGCGTTCATCATACCACCTAATTTTTAGAGCTGAGATTGGGGAGCTTAAAGTTTAGATTATTTGTTTAATCTAAGTTGACAAGCTCTAAGCTCTAAGTTCTCTCTTCTAACTCTTACAGAATGACTGCTCTTGGTATTTTGTTGGTACTGGCGTTGGTGTTGGTCGTATTCGGCCTGCTGTTCCGTCTCCAGATTCTGACTTCAATTTTTTCTGGTAGTTCAGCTCGTGAATTTGGCACCAGTAACCGCGTAAATGCGATATTGATGCTTGTGTTCCTAATTGTGGGGGGAGCTGCTTTCGCTTGGTCGTTTGGTGATAACTACGACAAAATGAATCCACCCATTGCTTCGGTGCATGGCCATGCTACCGAGCGGATGTTTTGGATTACAATGATTATCATCGGATTGGTGTTCGTACTCACTCAAATCTTGTTGTTTGTGTACTCTTATAAGTACCAACATCAAGAAGGTCGTCGGGCGTATTTTTTTCCGCATAACAACAAAATCGAGATTATCTGGACTGTAATCCCTGCCATTGTAATGGCTGCGTTGGTATTCGCTGGCTGGAAAGAGTGGACCCGCATTACTGGACCAGCTCCCAAAGATGCAGTAGTATTGGAGGTGATGGGTAAGCAGTTCAACTGGTTAGTGCGTTATCCTGGTCGTGACATGAAGCTGGGAGTTGTAAACTATCGCCTCATCGACGCTACTAATGAATTTGGATTCGACTTGTCTGACAAAGCTGGCCTCGATGACTTTGTACCTGGTGAAATTCATGTACCCAAGGGACATCCCGTGTTGTTGAAGATCCGTTCGCGTGACGTATTACACGCTGTGTACATGCCTCATTTCCGAGTACAGATGTACGCAGTACCTGGTATGCCAACTAAATTTTGGTTTACTCCTACTAAGTCCACGGATGATATGCGTGCGCAACTCGGCAATCCAAAGTTCAATTATGAACTCGCTTGCAATCAGATTTGCGGTCGTGGTCACTTCGCTATGAAGTTTACCATTGTGGTAGACGAACCAGACGATTATGTGGCTTGGTACGCTCAACAGAAGTCCTTCTCCGAACAGAACCCTGATGTATTGGCTTCTTTCAAACAGAAGGAAGAGAAGCTGGTTGTAAAAGAGGCAGCTGCTGCGGTAGCTACGCCCACTACCAAAGCTTCGCTATAGTTTCACTTAGTTTAATTGCACGCTTCCTATATGGCTGCTAATCTTCCTAACCAAGCGCAGGTGCAGGGTGGTATCGGGGCAACCGAGCCACAAACTACGCACCATGAGCACGCGCTTCACGATGATCATCATGACCAGCATTGGCTGTTCAAGTACGTATTCAGCACCGACCACAAGATAATTGCTAAGCAGTTCCTGATCACAGGTATCTTCTGGGCTATTCTGGGTGGTACCCTATCTAGCTTATTCCGTTTGCAACTTGGCTGGCCTGAGTCAACAATGGCGTGGCTGACGCCAGTTTTGGGTAAATGGGTGGAAGCCGGTAAGCTTAACCCCGAGTTTTACTTGTCACTGGTGACGATGCACGGCACCATCATGGTGTTCTTCGTGCTGACGGCGGGCTTGAGCGGCACGTTCTCCAACTTTCTGATTCCGCTGCAAGTTGGGGCCCGCGACATGGCTTCGGGCTTCATGAACATGCTCTCGTACTGGTTTTTCTTTACGTCGAGCGTTATTATGTTTCTGTCACTGTTTTTAGAAACAGGGCCTGCTTCTGCCGGTTGGACAATCTATCCGCCCTTAAGCGCCCTGCCACAGGCCATTCCTGGTTCTGGCATGGGTATGACGTTGTGGTTGGTGTCGATGGCGTTGTTCATTGTTTCGCAACTGCTCGGTGGCGTTAACTACATCACTACGGTTATCAACCTGCGTACCCGTGGCATGAGCATGAGCAAACTGCCGCTTACTATTTGGGCATTCTTCCTTACTGCCATTTTAGGTCTATTAGCATTTCCAGTGCTGTTCTCGGCGGCATTGTTGCTCATCTTCGACCGTAGTTTTGGTACTAGCTTCTTCTTGTCAGATATCTACATCGCTGGGCAGGCACTACCTAACACGGGCGGTTCGCCAATTCTGTTTCAGCACTTGTTCTGGTTCTTAGGACATCCTGAGGTATACATAGTAATTATGCCAGCTATGGGCATGGTGTCAGAAATTCTGGCTACCAACTCTCGCAAGCCTATCTTCGGCTACCGGGCCATGATTGGTTCGCTGCTCGGTATTGCTCTGCTGTCATTCGTTGTGTGGGCTCACCACATGTTTGTGACGGGCATGAACCCGTTCTTGGGGTCGGTATTTATGTTCCTGACGCTCATTATTGCCGTGCCCTCGGCCGTGAAGACCTTCAACTGGCTGGCAACGTTGTGGCGCGGCAACATTCGTTTTACCACGGCCATGCTTTTCTCTATCGGCTTTGTGTCGCTATTCATTTCTGGCGGTTTAACGGGTATCATCCTTGGTAATGCTGCTCTGGACATCCAGATGCACAATACATATTTTGTGGTGGCCCACTTCCACTTGGTAATGGGTAGCTCTGCCTTCTTTGGCTTGTTTGCCGGGGTATATCACTGGTTCCCGAAAATGTTTGGACGTATGATGGATGAGAAGCTTGGCTATATTCATTTCTGGCTCACCTTCCTCGGCGTGTATTTGGTGTTCTTACCTATGCACTACATCGGTATTGCGGGCTTCCCGCGCCGTTATTACGCTTGGACTGGTTTCGAGATGTTTAGTCAGTTTGCAGACTTAAACAAGTTCATTTCGATTGCGGCTATTCTAGCATTCTTTGCGCAGTTTATATTCGTCTTCAATTTCTTCTACAGCATCTTCCGCGGCCGTCGTGCTACCGAGAACCCATGGCGTTCGACTACTTTGGAGTGGACCACCCCAGTAGTACCTGGTCACGGTAACTGGCCTGGCGAGATTCCAGCTGTATATCGCTGGCCTTACGATTATAGCAAGCCAGGCGCAGAAGAAGACTTTATCCCACAAAATGTGCCTTATTCGAAAACTCAGTCTTCGAATCTGCCATACGAGAGCGAAAACGAGTAGTAGCTACTTGCTAATGATCCCGAAAACGGGCCGCTGTACTTACGGCGGCCCGTTTTGTTTATTCTGGGTTTAAACGTCAGCAAATTGTATGGCTCTGATGGAAAACCGGACACCAAAACTGGATTTCGACTGTTATTTCAATGTCGATTCTAGCAACAATAAATTTTAAATGACCCAGCCTGCTTTTGTACGTCGCTTTCGGTTTTTCGGCATTCTGACTGTATTATCTGTGTATCTGCTGATAATGGTGGGGGGAATTGTCCGTAGTACAGGATCAGGTATGGGATGCCCCGATTGGCCGAAGTGCTTTGGCACTTGGGTGCCTCCCACACAAGCAAGTGAATTGCCAATTGGCTATAAAGAGATTTATACTGCACAGCGTGTGGCCAAAAATCAAAAGTTGGCTAAAACCTTAGAGCGGCTCGGATTCAAGCAAGTGGCAAGTCAAATATTTGCGCATCCCACTCAGTTTATTGAGACGGACTTCAACGCTACCAAAACCTGGATTGAATACCTGAATCGGTTATTAGGGGCTCTGATTGGGGTGTTCATTTTCCTAACAGTGATATTGGCGTTACCTTATTGGCGCCGTGACCGATTCGTGTTTTGGTTAACCTTCGGCGCTTTTTTACTAACCGGATTTCAGGGTTGGCTAGGATCACTGGTGGTATCTACTAACCTGTTACCTGAACTCGTGACAGTGCACATGGCGCTAGCACTATTAATAGTAGCTATGCTGATATATGCTGTAGACCGTTCGCAACAAGGGCAAAATGAGTTGCCTTCCACTCAAGCAACGCTTCCGAAGAGGCTTATTCCATATCTGTGGCTGACTGCTTTACTTACTTTCGGGCAAATTGTGTTGGGCACCCAAGTGCGAGAGCAAGTAGACGTAGTAGCTACCGCAGCTAATTATCTGGGCCGGGCCGATTGGGTGGAGCAGTTAGGTAATATCTTCAAAGTGCATCGCTCGTTCTCTCTGGTGCTGCTCGCTCTAAACATGTACGTGGGATATCAACTCTATCAAACTCGCAGCACACAGTTACAGCGACTAGCCACGGTTACAATGGGGCTGCTAGGCTTAGAGATACTGGCAGGAGTAACGTTGGCCTACTTTGCGCTGCCTGCCACCGTACAGCCCGTGCACCTTACAGTGGCTACTGTTTTGTTTGGTGCGCAGTTCTTGACTATTATCCGTTATGCTCGCCAAGCTAAAACGCAACCACAGGCCGCTTATGCAAGCGTTGTTGCGTAACTTTGCGGCCCGGTTCGGAGACTATCTGCCGGTTGCGTTGTTTTACCCACTGATGACCAAAGCCAGGGCATATTTTCAGCTAATAAAATTCCGGTTGGCACTGACGGTCGCTTTTTCAAGTGCCATCGGATACTTGCTCGGGGTCCAAGCTTTCGACTGGGGTAAAGCATTACTTGTGATGGTAGGTGGGCTAGCCGTTACGGGAGCAGCTAATACCATCAACCAGATTTACGAGATTGACCTCGATAAACTGATGAAGCGGACGGCCAAACGGCCCTTGCCACAGGGCGTCCTAAGCATCACGGAAGCATGGGTGTTTACCATTCTAATGGGAATATTAGGATTGGGGATACTCACGTATTACTTCAATCCTTTAGCGGCGGCACTCTCGTTGCTTTCGCTTATCCTATACGGCTTCATCTACACGCCTCTCAAGACCATTTCACCGGTTTGTGTGGCAGTTGGGGCTATTCCGGGAGGCATGCCGCCTCTTATTGGTTACGTAGCCGCCACAGGTATGCTAGGGCCAGAAGCATGGGTGCTGTTTGGTATCCAGTTCATGTGGCAGTTTCCCCATTTTTGGGCTATTGCTTGGGTCCTTGATGACGACTACAAAGCCGCAGGATTTAAAATGCTGCCCTCGCCGGGGCAGAAAGACTTGCGCACCGCCTTTCAGATCATGACGTACACCTTGTTACTCATTCCGCTGAGTTTACTGCCTTTGCAACTTAATATGGCAGGCAAGACATCGGCTTTGGTTGCAGTTCTCTGCGGTGTGCTGTTTCTAATGCAAACGCTCTATTTGATGCGTACATGCACCAAGAAAGCCGCGATGCGAATTATGTTTGGCTCTTTTCTATATCTGCCTATCGTACAGATTGCGCTGGTTTTAGACAAGATATAAGTCAAGAAAAACAGTCGAGATGTAAGGGAAATGCAAACTACATTTCAGCTGCGAGTGTTTCTTAATAAGCTGAGCGTTGCTCAAAACCATATAATTTTCTGCCATGCATTCCTCTGAATTAGAGATTCTTAAAGACCGGGAGCCTGCCATCGGAACCCATCCGTTGCGCGTGTTGCTCTGGCTCATGATGGTAAGCAGCACCATGATATTTGCTGCTTACACCAGCGCTTACATTGTGCGCCGCGAAGAAGGCAACTGGTTGGAGTTTGATTTGCCCCATGGTCTGCTGTACACCAGTATCCTTATTGCCTTAAGTAGCGTCAGCATTCAATGGGCTTACATTTCAGCGCGCAAAGACGAGTTGCGTCGTGTACAAACAGGCATTCTTATCACTTTCGTACTGGGCCTCGTATTTCTGATGGGCCAGTGGAATGTGTGGGCCGAACTAGTACGCAACAAGATTCACTTCGGTGGCGTTGATGCTAATCCGTCAGGTTCTTTTTTGTATGTGCTGATGGGGGTACACGCTTTTCACTTGATTACCGGGCTGATTTTTTTGCTCCGTGTACTACGCAAAAGCTTTAACTATCAAGTGCATTCGCGGCAGATGCTCTCCATCGGTAACGTTACCATCTATTGGCACTTCCTCGGCGGGCTTTGGTTGTACTTGTATTTGTTCCTACTTTTGAACCACTAGTTTCGTCTTACCCTGCACGCTATGTCCACCACTATCACGACGCAGCCCCAAACCACTGCCTCCTCCGCCACCGATCGGCCCCGGAGCGGCAACTGGGATGGTGGCAACGAACCCTTCAAAGCAAGCTATGGCAAGCTCATGATGTGGTTCTTTCTGCTGTCGGACGCCTTCACGTTCGCTGCTTTTCTGACCACGTACGGCCTGATCCGCCACCGATATCCTGCTTTCGACGCCGCAGCTGGCAAAGCATTTAAATTTTCGACGGCCTACTGGCCGGTTCCGGATCAGGTGTTCAATGCTTTCCCTGGTATGGGGCACGCCAACGTACCTCTAGGCTTCGTGGCGTTGATGACGATGATTCTCATCTTCAGCTCCGTGACAATGGTGTTGGCTGTAGAAGCTGGTCACCGGATGGACAAGCAGGATGTGCAGAAGTGGTTGCTATGGACCATTCTCTTCGGCGCTACCTTCCTTGGCTCTCAAGCTTGGGAGTGGGGTCACTTCATTCATGGTACTGAAAGTGGTACTATGATGGCAGATGGCGCTGTATTTCATGGGGCCAACCTAGCGCAAAATCAATATGGCCCAGTACTGTTTGCCGACTTGTTCTTCTTTATCACGGGTTTTCATGGTACGCACGTTTTCTCGGGGGTCTGTCTCTTGGTTTACTGTTTCATCGCTACCACCAACGATACCTTCCATAACCGCGGCCACTATGAAATGGTGGAAAAAGTAGGCTTGTATTGGCACTTTGTAGACCTTGTATGGGTGTTCGTTTTCACCTTTTTCTACCTCGTTTAATCGTCGAGTGGTTGAATTGTTAAATGGTAGAATGTTCCAGCAAACCATCAAACAAGCAACTATTTAACGATTCAACTATCAAATCATTTACCCAATGGCTAATCACGCAAACACAGAACCGGTACCAGCTGGGGAAATTCCAAAGCCTAATGTAGGCTGGATTTGGAAGACCTTTTTTGTCTTGGTGGGTATTACCGCATTAGAGTTCGTATTCGTATTCTTAATGAATCCGGGTACGCTTCGTAATTCGATTTTCATTATCCTCACCATCTTCAAGGCCTTCTTCATTGTGGCTGAGTTTATGCACTTGAAGCATGAGGTGAAGGCGCTCATCTGGACTATTCTGATTCCGATGGCGCTCCTCGTATGGTTGCTAATTGCTCTAGTTTCAGAAGGAACATACAGCGGCCAAGCTATCCAGAACGCCTTCAATTAACAGCATGAGGCCCAAACACGTCTTGTTGTTGGGCCTCATGCTATTGGTCCCAGTACTTGCCTTCGTGTTCCTTTACACGTTCGGAGCCAACCGTTACGCGCTGCCCACTTTCCTGCCCGACCGAATCGATTCGACGTTGGTAGAAGGAAAGTGGCGGCGCGATACTGTTTTTCATAGGTTAGCTGACTTTCAGTTGGCTTCCCAGTCTGGCCGCTTGATTTCGCAAAAAGATGTGAGTGGCGGCTTATACGTGGCCAATTTCTTCTACACGACCTGCCCTGGCGCTTGTCCTAGAATGAATGGGCAAATGGCGCGAATACAAGAGAAATTTCGGCACGAACCGCGCGTAAAATTGGTTTCTTATACAGTGGATCCCACGCACGATACCGTGGCGGCGCTGGAGCGCTACGCCGAACAATACGGCGCTATTGCTGGAAAGTGGTTTTTCCTGACTGGTGACAAAACAGCTCTTTATCGGTTAGTTACCGAGGAGTTCCAGCTGCCAACTCCAAGTGGTGTGGCTCCCGGCATTGTGCACAGCCAGAACTTGTACCTTGTAGACCGTGATAAGCACGTGCGCGGCATCTATGATGGTACTAAAGCCAAGGACGTGGACCGCCTCATGACGGAAATTAACGTGTTGCTCTACACCTATGACCACAATTAGTAAGTCAGCCCTCGGACCTAGTGACTACACTAAGTATAAAGTAACTTTAGGCATACTGGCTGCGGCGGTGCCCTTAGTGGTTGCAACACTTTACTACTTCCCCGAAACTTTTAGAGTACCAGGGGCGCAAGTGAAGTTTCTGCCGGCTCTGAATGCTGTACTCAATTCGTTAACAGCCATTTGCCTGATAGCTGGGTACGTTTTTATCCGCAACAAGCAAGTGACGCGGCACCGTGCTATGATGGGTACGGCTTTTTTGATCAGTTCCTTATTTCTGATTTCCTATGTGGTATATCACTCGCAGGAAGCCAGTACTAAATTTGGAGGTGAGGGCGTAATCCGGTACGTGTATTTCCTTCTGCTGCTTACTCATATCACCTTAGCCATTGTTACAGTGGGCTTAGTGCTCTTCACGCTTTATTTTGCTCTCACGCAGCAATTCGATAAGCACCGGCGCATCGCCCGCTGGACCTTTCCAGTCTGGCTGTACGTGTCAGTTACCGGCGTCATTGTGTACTTCATGATTTCACCTTACTATACACCGTACTAGGAAACTTTACCTGCTCTCTGTTGTTGAAAATAGTATGAAGAAGCTAGTAGCAAACTCGTTTTTTGCAGTAATATTAGGTTTATTGTTCAGCTTGGCGCCGTTGGTAGTCAGCGCCCAATGCTCTATGTGTAAAACGCAGGTGGAAGCGTCGCGTACGGAAAAAGATGGCTACGATTTCTCGGGCCTGAACAAAGGCATCATGTATATGGCGGCCATCCCGTATTTGCTGATGGGAGCCGTTGGCTATTTCTGGTATCGTAACACGCATCCCCGAAGCAAGGCAACCACTAAATAATGGCCGCTATCGATTCTACGCTGGTGGCAATGGTGGCCCAAAAGTGTCCACACTGCCATCAAGGGCCTTTATTTAAGTGCCCGGCGTAGAATCTGCGTAGGTTTGATGAAATGTACGAGGACTGCGTAGCGTGCGGTCAGTATTACGAGCCTGAGGTAGGGTTTTACTGGGGAGCTATGTACATCAGTTACGGCTTTTCCACAGGTATCGTCTTTCTTACAGGCGTGATGCTGTATTACCTCGCCAATGACCCGCCGGTGTGGGTATATGTAACGGCAGTAGCTACTATCGTGGTGGCATTAACGCCACTACTTTTCCGCTATGCGCGAGTAGTAATGCTCTACTTCTTTGGCGGTATTCGCTATGATCCAACGCTAGTAGGTAAATCACCATTATAGGCGTACGTCGAAAATAGGAAATGCCGCCATTTGGCGGCATTTTTGATGGGTGCCAGTTTCTGCGGAGCACCGCGCTACTGCTTTATTTTATTTTCTTTTGAAGTTTTTCCGGTTTTTGCCGCTGGCTTTACTGCTGGCCGCCTTTCTATGTTTTGCGGGGGCTTACTTAGGCAACCGGTATGGCCAAGCGCCAGGCGTATTGCTGCGCACAGATGCAGCGCGGCTTCAGCGATTGGTAATGGAGTCCGAAGCTGCTGCCGAGCAGGAAGCAGCGGCTGTAGCCACCCAAGTGCAAGAGGGCAAGCTGAACTTCGAGACTCTTGTCGGGCAAACCACTTATCCCTGCTTTGTATTTCGGGGCAGCCAGCTTCTGTATTGGTCTGATCATACGGTACCACCTAATCGCGCAAATGCACAGCAAGATTTTCACGAGAAGCTTGTAGTTATGCAATTTGGCCGCTATTTGGCACTGCGGCACGTGGCGGGCCCTTATGTGGTGCTAACCTATATTCCGCTAGAAGAAAGTTATGGTATCAGCAACCGCTACTTGCGCGAAGGTGCTGAAAGGGCGCTATTTAGAGGTCTCAACCTGCGGCTAGTAGCCGATGGTGGGCGCTCTAATCTGCCTAAACTGTATTCCAATGAAGGCAACTATCTTTTCTCGTTGGAAAGCCTGCTGCCTAACCCGATAACGGTTAAGTACCTGCCGCTCGCTTTCATGCTATTAGGATTTGGCTTGTATATAGCAGCTTGGCTGATATGGGCGCAGCGGCTGTTTCGGGCGCGTCAGGAATTAGCGGGCGCGGCGGCGGTGGTACTGCCGCTAGGAGTGCTGCGGGCCGTATTACTGCATTTTGGACTGCCATTTTCCTTTATCGAGCTTTCTCTCTTCAATCCGCGAGTATACGCTGCCTCTTGGCTTTCCCCCTCGCTCGGCGATTTACTTATCAATGCGTTGCTGCTGACGGTTGCGGCGGGGTACGGCTTGCTACTTTTTCAGCGCTACAAAGTAGCTGAGTGGCCCAATAAGGTGAATGAAGTGACGGCCCGCATCACGCTGGTAATGGTGCTGGTACTAGGTTTTTTTGGGCTATTAGAACGGCTGTTTGAGTTTTATTCCAACAGCTTCAGCAATTCTCAAATCATAGTTGATGTCACGCAGGATATTTCTGTCTCGGGCTTCAAGGCTCTTCTCTGTTTGGCTATTGTGCTACACACAGGGGCCTATTTAGCAGGCTTCTACGTGCTGGCTCAACTGTTTGAAGCTACCGTGCGAATTGAAACTCGGCGTATTGGTGTGCTAATTCTAGGCCTAAGCACAATAATAGTTTTGCCGATAGGAGTGGCGCTAGGGCAAGTTGATTTCGAGTTGCTAGGAATTACGTTGCTGTTTTTCTTTTTCCTGCGGCTCACTAGTCTGCGCAGTGTAGCCGCCATGATACCCTATCAGACTTATTTATTCTTGTTCCTGATGCTTAGTATCAGCTCGGCGGTGGGAGCGTTAGCCTTGTTCGAGCACTTTGATAGGCAGTTAGTGCTCAACAAGCAGACCTTAGCGGGCAATCTGCTTGTAGAAAACGATTTGGAAGGAGAATTTCTCTTGAATGAGCGTGGTCAGGAAATGGCCGCCGACCATTCTTTGCGCACCATGATACTGCGTACCATGTTGCCTGGAAATATTCTGAATATAGAATCTGTGCGCCAGCGAATCACCAAACATTACTTGCGCGACTATTTCGATAAATACGAAATTACGGTTACTGTCTTCAATCCTGCTGGCAAACCAATAGGGGGGGAGCCAAAAGCGGAAACGTTACCCGAGATGCGCAGCCGCCTGTTACGCAATGCCACTCGCACCGATCAACTGAATCTGTTTCTAGTGCGTGGCAGCAATTCGTTTAGCACCCGGCGTTACGTTGATTTTGTGACGGTTCCTACGGCCAAGGGCAGTAGCACGGTGCTGTTGGAGCTAACCTTGAAAAAGTTGACCACCTATAGTGTGGTGCCAGAACTGCTGATAGATCAAAAATTTTTCCAGCCGGGTCTAGGGGCTGATTTGAGCTATGCCGGCTACGAAAACGACCAGCTAGTATACAGCGAAGGAGACTACGACTACATTAATCGCCTCACGCCCGACTTGTACAACAACCCGCGTTTGTACCAGAGTGGACTCGTCGTGGGTCGGTTTCACCACTTTGCCACGCGCGACGAAACGCAGCAACGTACAGTAGTTGTCACTACGGCCACTTATGGCTTTGCTGACTGGCTGTCCAATTTCTCTTTTCTATTTCTGCTTCACGCCTTCTTCGTACTGATTTCCAGTGGGTTTTATCTGCTAGGGCAGGGGGCGTACCTGGATGTGTTTCGTACCAACTTCAGTACCAAGATTCAACTATTCCTCAACCTCGGAATCATGCTGCCGCTGGTGGTGGTGAGTGTAGCTACGATCAGCCAAGTGAAAAGTTCGTACCAGCGCGACCTACGGCGTACGTATGAGCGGCGCGGTCGGGCCGTGCAAGACAATCTACTCGAAAACAGCCGCCTTCTGGCCGATTCGGCTAGCCGAGCCGACCTTCTGGCTCTAGCCGACAACGTGTCGGCTCTTACCGAAACCGACCTCAACCTCTACGATTCCCACGGCATCTTGCTGGTAAGTAGCCAGCCAATCATTTTCGAGTCGGGGCTGCTGGGTACGCTGATGAACCCACAGGCGGTAGCGGGCCTGAAAGAGCAAGTGAAACCCCGGGTGCTTCTCGAGGAGCGCGCCGGTTCTTTGTCGTTCAACACGCTGTATTTGCCACTGCGGGCCGCCGCCGACGCCGACGAGCGCGCCAGTGCGGTGCTCGGCTACGTCGGCATCCCCTTCTTCGATTCCGAGAAGGACCTTGACAACAAGTTGGTTGACTTGATTGCCATTATCCTGAATACGTTCACGGTGATGTTTATTCTGTTTCTGGTGCTAGCTTTCGTGGCTTCCCGGGTGCTCACCAATCCGCTCAAACTACTTACCGAAAAGCTGAAGCAAACCACGCTCACGGGCCAGAACGAAATGCTGGATTACCAGTCCAACGACGAGATTGGGCTGCTGGTGCGCGAATACAATGCCATGCTGCTGAAGCTGGAGCAAAGCAAACAAGAACTGGCTGTACAGGAGAAGGAAGCGGCATGGCGCGAAATGGCCCGGCAGGTGGCGCACGAAATCAAGAATCCGCTTACGCCTATGAAGCTGAGTTTGCAGTTCTTGCAGCGGGCTATTCACGACAACCGACCCAACATCAACGAGTTGTTGGGCAAAGTATCCCAAACGCTTATTACGCAGATTGATGTTCTGACGGATATTGCTACCTCGTTTTCCAACTTCACGAACCTACCCGCCATGCGTCCGGCGCGGTTAGATGTAGTGGAAGTAATCCGCCGCTGTGTAGAGTTGCATCAAGGAAGCCGCCCCGACGCCCGTATTGGTCTGCTAGTGCCAGCAGGAGACGAACCGATTACGGTATTCGCCGACGAAAATTTACTGGTGCGGACTTTCAATAATTTGCTGATCAACGCCTTGCAAGCCGTACCCGAAGGTCGGGCTCCAGTTATTGACGTGTGTATTCAAATTCAGCCCGAAGGCCGGGTGCGTATTGGTATTCAAGACAATGGTGCGGGTATTCCGGTGGAGGGACGCGAAAAAATATTCATTCCTAA
>NZ_CAXTBM010000008.1:0-20306 GCF_964242765.1 uncultured Hymenobacter sp. | reverse complement strand
ATTGGCTTAGCGGTGGTGAAGCGAGGCATTGAAAGCGCTGGTGGAAGCATTTGGTTTGAGACGCAGGAAGGAAGTGGTACCGCTTTTTACACGGAATTGCCATTAGCTGGGTGAGCGTAATAGGAATATTGAAGCCTATCCTATCTAGACACCCCGGCACTTACTGGTGTAATTGAAGTGAGGGAGAATTGGCAAGCAGCAAAAAAGAACGGTCCTGCTGAGCTTGCCAAAGCTTCTCGGTGGTGTGCCAATCACAGCATTGCAACTTCCGCACGCCAGATGCTTCGATAAACTCAGCAGAACGGCTTAGTTGAATAATCTCTTAGCCAACTACTTCACGTCAACTATACCCAACAGGGCAGTTAGGGGCAGGCGACGAAGTTCCCTTTGAAAAGACTATTCTGATAACACAATTGGTGAGCGCCGCTCGGCACGAATATGGTGGCCTTGTACGTTGTTGAGCCTGCCTACCTTTGTATTCAATTGCCTTCCATGATCAGCAGTTTTACGCCCCGCTTTCTGCGCTTTTGGCTGCTGCTGACTTGTATGCTGGGGCCAGCCGCCGCTTGGGCCCAGCAGCGGCCGGAAATACCGCCCAACACGCGCCGGTGCGTGTGGGTGCGCCTTTCCCCCGACCGTGACCTCACCGAATTTTCGCTACCAGATACCCTGACCGTAGTTCCCGCTTCGGTTAGCATTGCAGGCCGCGCCGTGACTTACGATGCTCGCACCGACCGGTACCGCTACAGCCAACCCCGCCGCGTACCGGCTCCCGACCCAGGAGAACCCGATATTGTACTGCCCGGTCTGGATTCGGTGCTGGTGTGTTACCGGGTGTTGCCACTACAACTGACAGCCCCGCAGTTTCGCCGCCCGCGCGGCCTGCTCGACAGCCTTGATTTTCCTAGGCGAATGCTTGGCGTACAGGACTTCACGGTGAAAGAACAAATTCTGAGCACGCCCGGCATCAACAAAACCGGCAACCTAGCCCGCGGCATAAGCTTCGGCAATTCTCAGAATGTGTTTGTCAACTCTTCGCTCAACTTGCAGCTCGAAGGCAAACTCACCGATAAGATCAACCTAACGGCTGCCATTAGCGACCAAAGCGTCCCGTTTCAGCCCGAAGGCAACACCCAACAGCTTCAGGAGTTCGACCGAATCTACATCACGCTTACCAGCCAGCGCTGGAACCTGACCGCCGGCGACGTGGTGCTGCGCAACAAGCCCGACTACTTCCTGCGCTTCTACAAAAACGTGCAGGGCGCTGCTCTGGAAGTGAATATGGGGCAGCCCGGCGCGGGTCTCAGTGGTTTCAGTACGCCGCAACTAACGCCGCTGCCTAGCTATCCCGGTATCAATCCGGGCACCTACTCCACTACCACCATTAGCAACGGCGGGCAAACGCCGGCTTTGAGCCCCAATGCGGCCCCCGGAAACGTGCTGCCCACGGCGCCGGGCCAGGTGTTGCCCCCCAGCGCCCAGCCGGCCGGGGTGGTATCGGGTACAACTAACTCGGTGGAGCAGGGACGGTTTGGGCCTGTTCGGTCTTCGACTACTATGGCGGGTGGAGTAGCTAAGGGCAAATTTGCTAGCATCGACGTGACGCCCATCGAGAACGTACAGGGCCCTTACCGGTTGCGCGGACCCAATGGCGAGCAGTTCATTATCGTGCTGGCCAATTCCGAGCGGGTGTTTCTGGATGGCCGGTTGATGACGCGGGGCTTCGACAACGACTACATTATCGACTACAACCAGGCGGAAGTCACGTTTTCGCCCCAACACCTCATCACCAACAATTCGCGCATCAAAATTGACTTCGAGTACTCCGACTTCAACTACGCCCGCTCGCTTTACTCGGTCAGCCACTACCAGCAAATGGGCCGGCTGGCCTTGCACGGCAACTTCTACCGCGAAGCCGACAACCCCGACAACTCACCCAACCTCGTACTCGATAGTCTCGACAGGGACGCTCTGCGCAATCTAAGCGAAAATGTAGCGCAGGCCAGTGTGGCTGGTGGCAAAGCAGGAGATTACAACCGGCAGCTGGTGCAGTACACCCGCGAAATCAGGACGGTGGATGGGCAGCAGGTGGAGGTGTTCACGTATCTGACGGATTCGTTGCGTGAAGCCTACGATGTGCGCTTTACTGATGTAGGCCAGGGCAATGGCGACTATCGGTTGAGTATTGACGTCAACAATGCCAGCGTCAATGGGCGGGTGTATCAGTATGTGGGGCCGAAACTGGGCAATTATCAGCCGATCCGGTTGCTGCCGGCGCCCCTGCAAAAGCAAATCATTTCGGCCGGTGCGAGCTATCAGGTGGATGCCAACTCGACGGTATTCGTGGATTTGGCTTCTTCGGAGCTGGATCTGAACCGGTTTTCGCCGCAGTCTGATAAAGGGCACGCCATGCGGGTGGGCTACGTGGTGCAAGACCGCAAACTGTCCGGCTTGGGTTTCCTGAAAGATTACCGCTTCCGCAGTGCCCTCGACTACGAGTATACCAGCCCGGAATTCGCGCCCATCGACCGGTACCGCGACATCGAGTTCGACCGCAACTGGAGCACCGCCAGCACCGTGCAAGGCAATGCCACCCGCCGCGAAGCCCGCGCCGACAATATCCTCAACTTTGCGGTGGGCGCCGCCAAAGACGCCGACAACGCCGTTAACTACCGCCTGAGTCGCCGTTTCCGGTCGGGCGAGGCCGATGGGTTGCAGCACTGGTTGGATGCGGCTCGGCAGGTGGGTGACGTGCAACTGCGAGGCAGCTTGTTTCTGCTTGATTCCAAGGCGGGCGCCAGCAAATCGGAATGGGCGCGGGGCGAAGCCGCGGCGCGCTACGTGCGCGGCCCCGTGATACCCGGCTACGCCTACCGCTTCGACAAGAACCGCGTAGTTTCCCCCTCGGGTGATACCGTCTTGCTGTCGTCGGCCAATTATTTCGACGAGCACAATGTGTTCATCCAAAGCCAGGATTCCGCCAAAACTCGTTTCCGGGCCGACTACACCTACCGCCGCGACCAAACGCCCAATATCCAGCAAAGTGAACTGCAACGCCGGGGCATTGCCCAAACCTGGCAAGGCACGATGGCCACCCGCATCGGCAAAAGCCAGGACCTAGCCGTACTGGCCACCTACCGCGACCTAGCCGCCCGCGACAGCGCCCGCCAGCGCACGGTGCTCACCAAAATCGACTGGAACGCCAGTTTGCTTGAAAACCAGGTGCGGTCAGAGCTGAGCTATTCGGTGGCTACGGGCCGCGAGTTGCGGCGCGACTACACGTTTCTGGCCGTGCCCAACGGCCAGGGCACCCACTACTACGGCGGTGACACAGCGCCGCTTAACGGCCGTCAAGACCGAGACGAGTTTTTGGAAGCGCAAACGCCGGATGCCGTCTACCGGACGCACATCAAAGTGTATCTGCCCACCGACGACTATATTATTGCCTTCACCAACCGGTTTAGCTACCGCCTAACCACCGCGGCCCCGCGTACGTGGCGCGATGGGGGAGGCTGGCGCCAGGTTATTGCCCGCTTCTCGGCCATCAGCACCGTCACACTGGACCGACGCACCATCGACAAGACCTTATCGACGCGCCTCAATCCGTTTGCTTTCCAGACCGAAGATTCGTTGCTGCTCTCCCTAAACAAGCTGTTGCGCAACACGCTCTACTTCAACCGGTCGAATCCGGTTTTCGGCGCCGAGCTGAGTGTGCAGCAAACCCAGCAGAAAGTACTGCTCTCACAAGGTTCCGACATCCGCAACCTGGCCGCCCAGAGTTTGTTGCTGCGCCGAACCTTGGCGCAGTCCTTTACGGGGCGGTTGAATACCTCCCGGACCATTCGCCAAAGCACGTCCAACTATCTCGATAGCCGTAATTTCCGGCTGCTCATCTATGAAGCAGCTCCCGAAATCAGCTATCAGCCCAATGGTACGTTACGCTTTACCGGCACCTACCTGCGTACCAGCAAGAGCAACACCGCACCCGTCACGCCGGAGTCCGAAGCCCGTGGCACCTTCGATGAGTTGGGCATTGAAACCCGCGTTAGTCAGGTAAACAAACGCACTATTACGGCCAGCACCCGTTACGTCGGCATAAATTTCGAAGGCGACGCAAATTCGGTGGTAGGCCTGGAAATCTTGAATGCTCTGCGTCCGGGCAGCAACTTTACGTGGAACCTAAACGTGGAGCAACGCCTCAGCAACGGCTTGAATTTAAACCTGGCGTACGACGGCCGCAAAGCCAATGGCCTGAACGTGGTGCACACGGGTCGGATGCAAGTATCGGTGCTATTCTAGGCGGATAGCCGGGAGATAAGTTGGGTATTACAGCAAGCTTTGTTGAAGCAGCTTGCGCATAGCTGGCAACACCGCTAACTCGGCTTGACCGGCTGGTGCTTTAGCAGCTTCTAATTGCTTTTGGGCGCCGCCCAGCCAAGCGGGCGTTGGCGCTTGTCCGCTTTCCAACTGCTGCAACCTCTCCAAGCCCAAAGTGGCGAGCAGGTGAAGCTGGGTGGAAAGCGGTGCGTATTCGGTGAGGGCGGGGGCAGTGGCAAACAGCGGCTGTAGCTTCGCATCGTTTTGCTGCCAGAGCGTAAGTTGGTTGCGCACAACTTCCAAGGACGTGCGCGTGGCCGCATCTTTAGTTAACAGTCCGCCGGGTAAGGTTCGGTGCGCCAGCAGCGTGTCTACGATGGCATTAAATTGGCGGGCCCGGTCAGATTCAGCCGGGGCGGCATCTACAAGCCGGTTTAGGGGCGTCTGCGGCGTATACGTGAAGCCTTGGAAATGGCGCTTGTACTCTTTCACGGGCTCCAGCACTTCGGCCAACATGCGCAGCGGCCCCCGGTACTCAGGGCCACCCATTTGCGACAAAAGCTGCATCGGCGCCTTGCGGTGCTGCAACCCCAAGCCCTCTAACTGCGTGGAAACGGCCGACAGGCGGCGGTACATATCTGGCACATTGTGGGTGGCCGCGGCCGGCGACCAGAGCCGTTCGGCCACCGCCGCCGCGCGTGGCCAGATACGCGAATCTATAATTACGCTGTCGGCAAACTCGGCCCACATGGTGGCCTCCCCGCCCAAAATCAGCTTTTGTTGCTCAGGGGTCAAGGGCGTGTCGGGTGAGAGCGGATCGGTGGCGTAGTACGAGGCGGCGGTGAAGTTTAGGTCGAGGTAATAGCCGTTGGAGAGCAGGGCGCTATGGCCGGCTAGGGCGGCCTCGTTTAGTCCTTTTTTGCCCCGCCAACTTTGAATAACAGCGTTTTGCGGCAAACCCGGGCCTAAAATTTCGTCCCAGCCGACCATCTTCTTGTTGTACTTCGTGACGATGGCCAGCACCCGGCGGTTGAAATACGTTTGCAGTTGATGCTTGTCCAGGGTTTTGCCATCGGGCTTGAGCATGCCGTTTGCCTTGGCATACTCCATGATGCGCGGACTGCGCCGCCACTGCCGACCGTCGTTTTCGTCGCCCCCGATGTGGAAATACGGGTCCGGGAACAGCGCCGTCATTTCCTTGAAAAGGGTGTCGAGCAGCGCGTAGGTGGTTTCTTTCGTGGGGTCCAGGGCCACGTTGGCCGTCCGCCAGCTTTGGTACACGGTGTACACCGAGTCGTTGGAAGCTAACTGCGGATAGGCGGCAATCCAGGCGATGGTATGGCTGGGCACATCAAACTCCGGTAGCACCCGGATGCCCCGGGCGGCGGCGTAGGCGAGCACCTCGCGCACTTGCGCCTGCGTGTAGTATTGGCCGCTAATCTCGTGCAGGCGTGGCAACACCCTGCTTTCCACCCGAAATCCTTGGTCATCGGAGAGGTGCCAGTGCAACACGTTCAGCTTCACGGCGGCCATGGCGTCGAGGTTGCGCTTGATGAGCGGCACCGGCATAAAATGCCGCGACGCGTCAATCAGCAGCCCCCGCCACGGAAAACGAGGCTGGTCCTGAATATCAACTTCTGGTAGCTCACTACGGCGGCCGTTTGTTTGGGGCAGCTGTTCAAGCGTTGCTAAGGCCCGCAGCACGCCCAAGCTAGTGGGGGCGTCAATCGTCACGCCCATAGGCGTTATGCGCAGGCTGTACCGCTCGTCGTCGAAGGCTTCGGGACGCCCCACTTTACCGTAGCGAATCTGGAAGGGTACTACGTTTGGGCCCGTCGGCAATGCCCGGCCGTCGCGGCGCAGACGGGACAAGGTGCGCGTTACGGCCGCCGTCGTCGCGGTGCTAGTGGGGCCTTGTAACCGGGGGCGCAGGTAGATTTTCGAGCTTAGGCTGCCCGCGCCCCATCGTACGGAACTCGGCACTGGTAGCAGGTTGCGAGATGCCGGCGCATTCTGCGCTAGCAAAGGCCCAGCAGCAAACCAAAACAAGAGCAGAGCAACAAACAAACGGCTGAACATAGACAGTACAAGGGTTGAAAAGGCGCCGAAAGATACGGGGGCAACCGCGCCAAAGGGTAGTTAGTGCAATGCATCATTCGTGCCGAGTAAGCAAACGCAGCATCAACTAGCTGTGGCAAATCGAGTTAGGGCCAACAGGATTTTGTTGACAATTGCTGCATGACTCCAAGCTGTACGTTGTACCAAGAAAGACAAGCAGAAGACGGCTAAGCGCGTAGCAAGGCGCTAAGAAGCTGTTGAAGTTAATTTTTAGGTTTCTAGCGAGAAGACGGATACTTGCGTCTTCTCGCGCACGAATCGTTCAACGAGGAGACGCCAATATGCGTCTCTACTCGTGCTGTCGGCCTTTCCAGCTGACTCTGCTTCTAAGCGGCTAACAACGCATGAGGTGTTGTTAGTTGGTCTGACACTTAACTTTTCCGCAATTTGCAGCCTATTAATATGGCTATTTCGGCAAGGTTCTGTTTGTTTTCTTTTAAGCTATGAGTTCTTCTTCCCGGATAGGCGGATGGTTTTGCACGGTACTGCTGGTGGCCATGGCGTGGTGGTATTACCCGCCGCCGCAAGCCTGGCGCACGTCGCCGGTGCTTAATTGGGATGCTTCGGGGTACTACCTCTACCTGCCCGCCATATTCGTGCACCACGACTTGCGCGAGCTAAATTTCCGCGACCAACTCCTAAAGGAGTACGCCCCGACCCCCGATTTCTACCAAGCCTTCCGGCACCCCGGCAGCGGAAACTTCGTGATGAAATATCCGGCGGGGTTGGCGCTGCAAGAACTGCCGTTTTTCCTCGTAGCGCATGCGCTAGCTGAGCCCTTAGGCTTCCCCGCCGATGGGTTTTCGCCGCCTTATCAGTTGGCCATCAAACTAGCGAGCTTGCTGGTGTCGGTCTTGAGTTTTTGGCTGGTGCGGCGGGCTTTGTTGCCTCGGTTTGGGGAGTGGCCCACGGCCCTCACGCTGCTCGTTCTGCTACTCGGCACCAATTACATTGCGTACAGCGGCGCGGGCCACGGGGGTATGACGCACTGCTGGCTGTTTGGCTGGTATGCGGTGCTGTTGCTGCTTACGCCCACCTTTTACACCCGTCCGAGCTTGACCAAGGCAGCGGGCGTCGGGGCCGTGATTGGGCTGATGACGCTGACCCGCCCCACCGAAATTCTGGCTGCATTGCTCCCATTGCTCTGGGGCTTACACCCGACAAGGGCGGCCTTGCGCGAGCGGTTAACCTTTTGGCAGCGGCATTGGCGCTTGCTACTCAGCGCCGCGCTGGCAGGCGGAGCGCTGCTTGCTATTCAGCCGCTGTATTGGCACTATACCAGCGGCGACTGGGTGGTGTACAGCTACCAGGAGCAGGGCTTCAACTGGTTGAAACCGCATTTGTGGGATGGCATTTTTAGCTTCCGTAGTGGCTGGCTGCTGTACTCGCCGCTGCTTGTCACGGCGCTGTTTGGCTTTGGGCCGTTGCGCCGGCAGCAGCCGGCGGCATTCTGGCCCATGCTCGTGTACATCGTGCTTTTCATATACGTCACGTTTGCCTGGAACGAGTGGACGTATGGGGGCGGGCTGGGGCAACGGGCCATGATTGAAAGCTATGCGGTCCTGGCTTGGCCGATGGCTGCCGCTCTGCGCTGGCTGTTGGCGCGGCCCCGCTGGGCGGCAGTTTACGGTGTGGTGGCCCTGGTGGGCTGTGCGTATGGGTACTGGCTGACGCAAATGGCAATACCGGGCGGCCAAGGCTTACTAGCCGCCGGCGAAATGACGCGGGCGTATCTGTGGCGCATTTTGTTCCGCTACCAAGTGCCGCCCGAAACCACGCTGCTTCTCGACAGCAATGCTGAGTTTACGGGCACCGCCCGCAACACGCGCGTGCTTTGGAACCAGGATTTCGAGTTGCCCGCGCCCGGTAGCTGCGGCACGCCCGCCTTGCAAGGTAACTGCTCCTTAGCCCTCGATTCAGCGCATCGCCAAAGTGCCGAATGGGTGATTCCGGCCCGCCCAGGCGAGTTCGAGTGGTTGCGCGCCTACGCCGAAGCCCGTGCCGACCAAAAAGAGTGGGACCTCAACCGCATGACGCAATACGTAGTGCGTTTTCGGCGGGGCAACGACGTAGTCAAGGCCCGAACCATACGCTTGCAACGCGCCTTAGAACCGGGCTGGGCACGCACTCTGTACTTTGATGTTCGCCCGCCCAAACAAGATTTCGATAACGTATTGGTTACCTTCCTCTACTACGGGACCACCACTAACCTACTGCTGGATAATGCCCGGCTAGAGGCGTTTGATGAGTAAGTTGTTCTTCCGACACAGGAGGAATCTGGGCAAAGCCGTTCAGGCAACATAACCCAGATTCCTCCTGCGTCGGAAGAACAACTTATATCAAGCCGCGCGCCTTAAATTCTAGGTATTTGTTGATGGTATCCACCGTCAGGTTTTGTGGGGCGGTAAGTAAGGCGTGGATGCCGTAGCGGTTCAGCTCCCGCACGATTTGGCGCTTCTCTTGGGCGAATTTCTCGGCAATAGTCTGGTTATAGACATCCTGCGTAGTCTCGGCCGGCGCATCTAGGAACTCTCGTAACTCGGTGTTCTCGAAGAACACCACTAGTAGCAGGTGGTCCTTGGCGAGGCGACGCAGGTAGGGCAACTGCCGCTGCATACCGCTCAGCGTTTCGAAGTTGGTGAACAAAATAAGCAGACTGCGCTGCCGGATATTGGTTTTGACAGTGATATAGAGCCGCTCGTAGTCGGTTTCAAGGTATTTGGTGCGCTGGCGGTACAATACTTCGAGCAGCTTGCCCATGTGCCCGCCCCGCCGGTCGGCGGCCAGCAGGGTGCCGGGCTGGTGCGAAAACGTGAGCAGCCCCGCTTTATCGTGCTTGAGAATGGCGATGTTGCTCACCACTAGCGTGGCATTGATGGCGTAATCCAGCAAGCTTAGGCCGTTGAAGGGCATGCGCATCACCCGGCCCTTGTCAATGAGGCAGTACACTTGCTGGGCACGCTCGTCTTGGTAATGATTCACGACCAGGGCTTCGGCGGCGTGGCTAGTAGTGGCGCGGCGGGCCGTGGCTTTCCAGTTGATGCTGCGCGGGTCATCGCCGGCTACGTAGGGACGGATCTGCTCGAACTCCAGGCTATGACCTACCCGGCGGATGCGCTTTACCCCAACCTCCGTCAGGCGGTTGCTGATAGCCAGCAGTTCATATTGCCGCATCTGCAAGAACGACGGATACACTGGCACCACCCGGCTATCATCGAACCGGAACCGCCGCCGCACCAGCCCGAGCGGCGAGGCCACGTACACATTCACGGCCCCAAACTCGTACTCGCCCCGCTTCACGGGCCGGAGCTGGTAGCGAACAACGGTCGTTTCGCCCGCCTTTATCTCTGCCCGAAACAGCACGTCGCGCCGCTGAAACTGGTGCGGAATCTCGTCGATGGTTTCGGTATGAATGGGGAAGCGGTAGTAGTTTTCCAGGTAGATGGCAATATCGTTTTCCGAGCCGTTGGCGAGCTTATCGCCCATTACTCGGCGGCCGAAAACGGGCCCGGCCTCGCCGCGGGCTGGCGCATACAGCAAGCCCGCATCCAAGGCAGTTAACACCAAAAGTAGCCCCAGCGCCAGTTGTACCGGCGCCAGCCAACCCGGCAGAAAAAACGCCACCACCAACCCAATAACAAGAGCGGTCAGAGCAAAAAAGAAGCGGCGAGTAAGGAAAAAAGATTTCATTGATTAAATAAAGCCTACTGTCATTGCGAGGCACGAAGCAATCCTTCCTCTAAGTGCTGAGAATTTCCTAAACAGATAAGTAGTTGGCGGTGGAAAGCAGGTGATGCTCCTAATGGCGTAAGTCAAGGAAATTTGCTTCCTGTACACTCTAAGTATTCACTGAATAAGACGTGCTTTCGAAATGGCCCTAAGGAGAGCTTTACGTTAAGGATGGTTTTCAGCGTCAGAGAAAGGATTGACGCCGCTTGATACGCGGAATGTCCTGCGTCCTCGCAATGACAGCGCCTATCTTGGCACTTCTATTTGCTGTAGGATCTGCTTCACAATATCGTCGGGGGTGCTGCCTTCCATTTCGCGCTCGGGCGTGAGCTGAATGCGGTGGCGCAGCACCGGCGAGGCCAGGTATTGCACGTCTTCGGGCGTTACGAAGTCGCGGCCGCGGAGGGCGGCCAGGGCTTTGGCGCCGTTGAGCAGAGCCAATGAGGCGCGGGGCGAGGCGCCCAGGTAAAGCCCTTTGTGGGCGCGCGTCTGGCCCACGAGGCGGGCAATGTATTCCAGCAGCTTGGGCTCGACGTGCTGCCGCCGCACCTGTTCGCGCAAGCCCCGCAGATCGTCGGCCGTCAAAACGGCGCGCACTGCATCCAGCGGCGTGCCTCCGAAACCGGCGTGGTGGCCTTGCAGGATGCTTACTTCTTCTTCCACGGTAGGGTAGCCTACGTTCAGCTTGAACAGGAACCGGTCGAGTTGCGCTTCGGGTAGGCGGTAAGTGCCTTCCTGCTCGATAGGGTTTTGGGTGGCCAGCACCACAAACGGGTCGGGCACGGTGTAGCGGGTGCCATCCTGCGTTACTTGGCGCTCCTCCATCACCTCAAACAGCGCGGACTGCGTTTTGGCGGGGGCGCGGTTTATTTCGTCGATGAGCACAATGCTGGCGAAAATGGGACCGGGGCGAAACTCGAAATCAGCTTTGTGGGGCCGGAATACGGAGGTGCCCAACACGTCGGAGGGCATCAGGTCGGGGGTGAACTGGAGGCGGCTGAAAGGTACATCCAGGGTGCGCGCCAGCAGCTTAGCGGTCAAGGTTTTGGCTACGCCCGGCACTCCTTCAAGCAGGACGTGGCCGTCGGCCAAGATGGCCGTCAAGAGTAGCTCTGCCAGGGCTTGCTGTCCCACAATTACCTTGCTCAGTTCCTGCCGGATGGCGTCAGCGTGCCGGCTGAGGTACTCTAAATCGGTGCGGGAAGCAAAAGCCGTTGTTTTTGAAAGCTCTTCTGGTGGCGTACTTGGCGAACTTACCGCTTCGGGTATGGTGGTATCTATGCTAGGCAACGCCATTGGATCGAGGGAAGGAGTTGCGGCAGGTACGCTAGGGTCAGTACCGAGACTTGGCGGCGGGGGTGTTGCATCCGAAGAGTGACTCGGAGTATCTAAAGTATTTTCCATTAATGTAAGCGCGAAGCGTCGGTGGCAGAAAAGAGGAAAACAGATTGAAATAATTTCATATTATTTTCTTAATAAAGTTTGAAAATGATGCTGTAGATATCTTTTACGGTGTTATTAGAAAAGTTATAAAAAAGAAAAATGCAATTAAGGTTTATAACACAATTTTTAGCTTGCTGCTTTTCGGAAGTCGTTTAGCGCTTTATTTAGCGCCAGTAAATCCGAATCAGAAACTTGCGGCGCAGTCAGCAAGAAGTTAATGCGGCGAACCAGTGCATCGACGTCTGGGCGCGGAATACCGGTTTTTTGCGCCAGCCGCTCCCGGGCGGCATCGTCGTTTAGGTCCAAGCTGGGTTCGTGCAGGCGGGTGCGCAGATGCTCCAGAAACAGCTGAATTTTCTTTTCCGCAATCGGAGCGTGGCTGCTGCCTTGCCGATACAGACTGGCCACGGTGCGCGTGAAAAGTAGCGTGGTATTGGGCAGCGGCTTAAGAACGGGAATAACGCGCTGCCGCCGCCGGGCCTCAACCAACACAAACAGAAGGGCTCCTAGCAAGCTCAAATACAAGGCTCGCCGTAGCGCATCGTGCGCCAGCACCACCCGCAGCAACGACTGTTCCCCCTGGCGGCCTTGCTTCTGGTATTCGTCCCACCACACGGTGCGGCCAGCCGGCAGATACGAGAGGGCCGCAAAAGCAAAGTTGCCAGTGCGAGGCTGAAGCGCGAAGTAATTGGTGAAAGCCAGCGGGACGCTGCACAAGTAGATGTGGCCCCGCCCGTGCGGTACGCGTACCAGCACCGCCCGGCCGGCCGTGTCGGCGGCAAGTTGGGTGGCTACCAGGTTACTGTCGGGCAGTAGCCGGTACGAGGCCCCCAAGGCGGGCAACCGAAAACCACGGCCGGCCGCGCGGGCTAATCGAGGATTGCTAAGCACCAAGCGCACCGAGTCGAGTAGGGTGGTCGTGGTAACTCCTTTCCGAGGCCGGAGCCGGGTTACGAAGGGCGCGGCCCGAAAGCCGATGGTATCCGTGAAATGGCGGTCGAACTGCTCGGCGGCTATAAACGCGTCGTTGCCGCGGGCTACGTGGCGCAGCAGGGCCCGGCAATCGGAAGCGCTTAGCTCGAAAGCATCATCCACGAAAATGTAAGTGGCCTTTGGGTAGCCCGCCTCCGTTAATCCCGCTTCGTAGTCGGCGTCCTCATCAGGGTTGGCAGCGGTAGTATCGGCGTTGTTGGCCAAGTCAGTAGCAGGAACTGCTTCGGTTTCTGCGGTTGCAGTGGTCGTATCGGTACTGGCTGAACTCTCCGTTGCCTCGTCAAGGTCATCCGAATTGGGTTGGTCGGGGGCAACAACCACGTCGGCCGTATCACGAAGGGACTCGGCAGTAGGCTCGTCTTCGCCCTCAATCTGGTTGTAGATCGGCACACGAACGGTACGGACTTCGCGCTTATCGACGCCCAGGATGTCGGGTAGCACGTCGTGGAGCACGTAGGTACCGTATGGAATCTTGTCTTTGTTCTGGAAAGTTGGGGTCCAGTCGAGGGGTTTGGGTCGGTAGTACTCCACGGCCACGTACGCCCCAAACAGCAGCACCAACCCCAACAGATACCAGCGGAACGTTGTCATAAAGGGAAGGTCAGGCGGCGCGGCGGGGGCTTGCCAGAAGTTGCTGAAAGGCCTCGCGCGTAGTGCGGGCCTGCGCATAGTGCGTGGGCGTGAGGTCGTTGTGCTCGCCGTACCACACGTAGTCGAACTGCTGCGTTAATTCCCGGAAAGCGGTGGCCAGCGGGCCCGATGGTAGTTCGTAGAGGTAGTCGTGGTTGGTTTTGTCGGGTTGCCAGCGAATCAGGCCTTGGTCGGTGAGTTGCTTGAGGACTTCCAGGTAGCCGAGGCGCACGGCCAAGCGGTGGTTGCCATTGGTTTCGGCCTCCTGAAGCAGCGTTTGGAAGTCAAGAGCGTGAATGTCTTCGGATTGCGTGTCATAGGACAGAGGCGCGCGCCGCGGCGCGCGGCCAAAGGCGCGGGTGATATCCACCTGCATCAGCTTCAGCACCACGAACACAAAGGCCACGAGCAGGGCCACGTAGAGGCCGTATTCCCAAAGCACCTTGCCAGGACGGGTTTCCAGCAACTCGGCCACCCAACGCCAAAACCGCATCCACAGCAAATCCCAGGCGCTGGTCTCGCTTTTCACGGTTACGTATTGAAACTCGCGTTGCCCCCGAAAAGCCCGCAGCCGCTCCGCGGTTGGAGCCCGAAGCACTACGTTGCCGGACTGGTCGGGGGGCAGAGGACGGGGCGGGGCCGCAGCGTTGCGCGCCGGTTGGGCCAGCAGGGGCTGAGCGGCCAAGAGCAGCACGAAAGTTAGAATCCGAACCAAGCAGCCGAAAAGATTACGCACAAAGCAAAGGGAGTAAGTAGGCAGTGAAAACAGCCAAACAATTAAACGAAACCTGTTCGTAATACTATGCTTCTGGTTTGCTAGGACGCCACTAGTATTCACCTTCTTCGTCGGGACGGTAGGCGCTGTTGTAGGCTGCAGGGGCCGCGCCGTTGCCAAGGTTAGCCACCAAGTTGCGTAGGCCCAGTCCTTCCTTTTTCTCAACGAGGTTGAAGTACTGAAACAACATGGCTAGCAGTGAAACCGAATAAGTGAAAATAACGCCGCAGGCATAAAAGCATTGAGCTGCAATGCCAAAAGCATCGGAACTCAGCACCGGAACTTTTAGCATCTTACCAAACATACCGGCGTACTGGGGCAAGATGAACAGAATCGTCAATAGGCCCTGAATCATGCCGGCTACTATCAGTAGTCCGAGCGAAGCCCACCAATGGCTGCGCACCAAGTAGAAACAGCGCTGTAGGGTTTCCAACACGCCAATATCTTCCATCCAAAGAGCTGGGAAATAGAGTGATAAAGGCACTACAACATAGAAAAGCAGCGGAATAAGAAGCAGAAAAATCAAGAACACTCCGACTCCACCAATGCCACTAAAGGCAGTAAGCGCAATGAGGCTTCCAAAGACGGCCATTAGAAACACGTAGAGGCCAAAAAATAAGCCGAGGGCCAAAAACATTCGACCAAATCGGGGCTTGATTTGCGTCCAAACCTGCGAAGGAGTAGGTGCATAAGTGGGTTCTTCGATAAGCAAGATTCGGACATAAGCGTACAGCGTGCTCAGCAGCATCGAGAAAGCAAGGAGACCCGCTATTACAGCCAACGCAATACCAAAAAAGTAGGAGGCATTGAAAAATGAAGCTCCGGTACTGTACGGCGTTGAAGCCGCACCGCTTTGTATTCGACTGGCCGTCATGTTCCACATGCCATTGGTGAGCACACCTAACCCTATGCCCATTAGCAGCGCCACTGGCAATACAAAGTAAACTAGGCATTTGCCTAACGGCCGCCAATGAGCACCTACAAACTCGAACGTCGCGCCAATCTTAGCTCCGAAATCTCGCTCTTGGCGAAAGTCCTCTTCCTTGGTAAATCTTAACTGCATACGTGCACTAGTGTTATGTAATGAAAGGCATTCTGGTTACTGCTTCAATCAAACAAGTCCTCAAGATAAGAGGCGGGCTTCTTTTTCATAATTTGCTGCCAGGCAAAATGTTAGCCTACCGACTTAACTGCCGTTGAAACCGGCAGGCGGCTTAGGTACCGGGGATACAGAATGAAATACCAGACGATAAAACCAGCCGAAAGCCCAATAATGCTTAGGCTAAGCGCCATGGGCATTTCGGTGTGCCGGGTCACGAAGCCTTCCAGAAAACCGGCCACAATGAAGATGGGTACCAGCCCAATGGCTAGTTTCAGCCCGTCGCGGGCGGCTTGCCGGAAAGCGGCGGCCCGGGAGTAGGTGCCCGGGAACAGCATGCCGCGCGCCATCACAAAACCTGCGCCCCCGGCCAGCACAATAGCCGATATTTCCAGCGTGCCGTGAATCCAAATGGTGAGCAGGGAAGGCAGCAGCACGCCTTTCTGGTAGAAAAAGTATTGAAAAGAGCCCAGCATTACGCCGTTACGAAACAGCGCCCACACGGTGCCCAGCCCGAGCGTAGCGCCCATGGCATATGCCACCAGCGAAACATAAATGTTGTTGAAGGTGATGAGCAGGAACATCGGCGTCTCGCTCGTGCCTTTGTACACGGCCATCGGGTCGCCTTTCTCGATGTTTTCCAGCGTTTTGTTTACGTAAGCATCCCCGAGTACCACGCGCACAAACGAGTCGTCGTAGGCCGCCGATAGGGCGCCCAGCAGCGTGAACACGGTAAAGAGCAGCAGTGACCAAGCGAGGGTGGTGTGGTGGCGAGCTACGAGCAGCGGCAATTCACGCGCCCAGAACTGTTTGAAGCGGCCGGTTTGCTCGCTTTTGTTTTTGTAGAGAGCTTGGTGTTGTTTGGCGGTTAAGTCGTTGAGGTAGCGGGTAGTGGGGGAATTGGAGTAGAAAGTCTGGGCATAAGCCAGGTCATCGGTCAGGGCGACGAACCGGGCGGCTAGCTCGTCAGGACCGGTTGCAACCGACGTTTCGTACTGCTTCCACCGGGCCTCGTTTTGCCGCAGAAATACCGCTTCACGCATAAGATTGGTTGTTGAGGGGTGGTTGCTGCGTGCTGGTCGTCGGGGAAGAAAAGATTAGCAGTTGGAACGACTTGTTCAGGGTAGTTCATCAACGCTTCGATAATCAGTTGTTCAACAAGTAACAATTGACAAGCAACCTCTAATTTGCAGATAAGTCAGATCAACGAAGTTTAGTGAATTTTCCGGCTCCGCTTCATTCTTTTCAACTATTAATTCCGGCGCCTACCTGTCGCTGCCTGCTGTTTATTATTATGAGTACAATTCGCGTTCAAACAACCCAAAATGTATCGCTGGAATACGAAGTGGCCAGCGTCGGTGAGCGAATCCTGGCCGCCATCATCGATAATCTGATTCTCATAGCCTGGGTTTTAACCTGGGTTCTGCTGTTCACTACCCTAAAACCGAGGGGCAATACAACGCTTGTGGTTTTGGGGGTGCTGGCAGCTTTGCCCTATGTGTTCTATCACCTCGTGTGCGAAGTATTTTTCAACGGACAGAGTTTGGGCAAGAAAGCCCGGCACATCAAGGTCATCCGGCTCGATGGTACGCAGCCTAGCCTCGGCGATTACCTGCTGCGCTGGGTGCTGCGCATCGTTGATACGGGCATCATGAGCGGACTAATAGCCGTTATTGTGGTGGCGTCCAACGGGCGGGGGCAGCGCCTCGGCGACCTTGCGGCCGGCACAGCAGTAGTCAGCACCCGGCCGCGGCAGCGCGTCGGCCCATTGGCCCCTGCTGCTACCAACGAAGACTACGTGGTGGTTTTCCCGCAGGCGGCCCAGCTCGCCGACCATGACGTAGCCACCATCCGGCAATTAGTGTTCAAAGGTCTGGAGCACAACAATTACCTGCTGCTAAACGAAGTCGCCAACAAAGTGAAAGACCTGACCGGGATTCACACCGAATTGTCCGACGAGGCGTTCCTGCGTACCATCCTACGCGACCATGCGCATCTGGCCGCTATGCAGGGTTAAGTGAAACGAGGTTGTAGCGCGCACTAGCACAACTCCGGAAACAAGAAAAGGCCGGTCCATCATGGACCGGCCTTTTCAATGGCTTTCGATTGAGTTTTTTACTTACTCAGTTACCATACCCTGGCGAGTGCCGGCGGGCTGGCCGTCGAAGCTAAGGCGGAAGAAGTAGATACCGGCTGCTTGGCCTTTGCTGTTCCACTCAATCACCTGCTGACCGGCTGACCGCTGGCCAGCATCCACTTGGTCAACTGTACGGCCAAGAGCATCCGTCACCGTCAACTCGACCCGAGCGGCCCGCGGCAACCCAAATGCTACGCGCGCTGCACCTTGCAACGGGTTAGGATACAGCGAGAAGCCAGTAGCCAGTTCGGTTTTCCGGTTCGAGTTTACCACGCCGGTTGGTATGGCGATGGTAATGTCGCGGGCAGCAATGCCGTTGCCGATAGGGCCTACCAACGTAGCTGCTCCCGTGGTCAGGTCTACGGTGTAGAGGGACGTGTTTGGCGAAGTGCCGGTATTGGCTACCATGTACGCGGTGTTGGTGCCTGCAACCGTGCTGAAAATATCGAGGTCCACGTTAGGAGCCGTGGCATTAACCGTGATGCCCGAAGTGCCTACAGCGGTAAGCTGGCCGTCGGTGGCAGTACCAGCGGCGGTGTTTTGGGTGTTCAGTTGGTTGAGCGCCTCGTCGTAGTTGTAGAGGGTGGTGGCAGTAGTGCCACTGAAGCTATTCGTGTACGCTACCGCCCCAATACTCGGGGTGTTGGTGCCCGTGGTATAGGCAACCGGAGCATCGGTAAAGGCCAAAACCGCCGCCGCGTTAGTGGGGTTGAGGCGGTAGTTATTGCGGTTGGCACCTACCACCCGAATCCGGTCGGCAACGGGGTTGAAGTCGAACCCGATGCTGCCGCCGCCTAGTTCCAAGCGAATAGCTGACCCGAAAGCCGTTGTGGCCCCCGTGGTTGAATTTACCAGATAAAGCTGGGCATTGGCGGTTGGGCTAGCAACCGAGGCATCGTAGCCTAGCGCGTACAGCGTATTGGTGTTCGGCCGGATGTCGAGGCCAACTAGCGTCTGCGTAGCGGCCGTGCCAGCCGGGAGTGTAACCCCCACCGACGTGCGCACCAAGCTAGGTTGCGCCGTATCGAAGGTAATCAAGTTGGTACCAGCCAACGCATAAGCCAGTTGGCCGGTGATGGCGGGTAGCGTGGCCGGACGGGTTATCTGCACGGCAATATCACGCACATCAATCAAGCCGCTCCCGATGACGCCTACAGAGGTAGAAGCAGCCGTTGCTAAGTCCAATGTGTAGAGCGTGGCACTAAAGCCAGCTACGCCCGACACGGAGGTAGAAAGGTAAGCTGTATTGGCGCCACTGGTAGCGTTGTAATAAATATCGAGGTCGGTGTTCTGGCCCGTACCCGTAGTAGAGGTAGGTATGGTCCCGACGGTGTTCAGCGTGCCGTTGTTCGGCGGGTTCTGCGTCAGCAAGCGGCTCGCTGTTTCGTCGATATCATAGAGCACAGTAGCTGTACCACCGATGTAGGAGTTGGTGTAGGCAACCGCGCCCACGCCCGGCGTGGCGCTGGCATTGGCATCGCCAGTAGCGTAAGCTAGATTGGTGTCGGTGGCGGCAATAGCACCGTTGTTGGGATTGAGGCGGTAGTTGTTGCGGGTGGTTGTGTTGCCGGCCGCAATAATGGTAGAGCTTACTACCCGAATGCGGTCCACGGTGGGGTTGAAGTCGAAACCAATGCGGGCCGTAGCATCGCCTAGCTCGAGCCGGATGGCAGCACCTATGCTCGTGGCAGCGCCCGTCGTCAGGTCGAGCGTGTAGAGTTGCGAGTTGGCGCCGGTGGTGGTGCCATCGTAGCCCATAGCAAACAGCTGACCCGTATTAGGGCGGAAGTCCATGCCCACAATGGTTTGGCCGCTGGTAACACCCGTAATGGGTAGCGTGCCTAGGAGCGTGCCAGGCGTGGTGGCGCTAAACGAAACCAAGGCACTGGTGCCCGTAACAGTACCGGTGCCGAGGCCATAGATAGTTTGGGCGGCGGTGGGTAGCGCAACGGCGCCAGTCAGCAAGGTGCCGAGGGCTACGCCTTTGCAGGCAGTAGTCCAGCGAGTAAAGTTTTCAAGCATGATAGTGGGATGTAAAAAAGAGAAATAGAACTTCTGTGAAGGTGAACAGTGATGCTTACGAGTACATGCACAAAACAGATTGTGAGAAAATGGATTTTAATTATAATTTAATTCTGAAAATGATGATAAACTTCTGAAAAAACCTCAGTTACTCAGGCTCGTCGTTAGTATTAATTCTAAAATACCTCGGGTTGCTTTAAACCTGAACCAGCTAAAGAACATACAAAAAAGTAGCTGCTCCTCACGAAACAGCTACCCTTTGTACTCACGCGCCACTGCCTCCGACTACCACGGTACGGGCTGCCCTTGCCAGGTTACGAAGCTGCCATTTTCTTCGGCATGGAGCTGTTCGGTGAGGCGAATAATACCCCGGGCCGAGTCGGCGGGGGGCAGCGCGGCAGTGGTACCGCCCATACCGGTTTGCACCCATCCTGGGTCCACGAGCACGGAAATCACGCCATACGTGCCCACCTCGGCCGCTAAGGCGCGCATGTACATGTTCAGCGCGGCTTTGCTGGCCGAATAGTGGTAGGGCTCGCCCGAGGCCTTCCACGTAAGGGAGCCTTGGCCTGATGAGAGACTGATGATTCGGGCTTTGCTGGCCGCCTTCAGCAACTCCAAAAAGGCCTGTGCCACGAGTAGCGGCCCTACGGCGTTTACATGCAAGAAGGTTAGCGCGTTGGCAGCCGTCAAACCGCCGAGGTGTTGTTTAGCCGGGCCTTCGGGGCCTGCGCCCGAAAAAGTGCCCGCGTTATTAACCAGTACGTCCAAGCTTTCGGCGAGGCCAGCTACCGTTTGCCTAGCGGCTTCGATGGAAGCTTCATCGGTTACGTCGAGTTGCACGAGGTGGAGCTGGTCGGCGTATTGATTTCGCAACTGGTGCAGGTCGGCAGCGGTGTCGGGTTGGCGGCTGGCGGCAAATACCGTGTCGCCGCGCTCCAGGTACTGGCGGGTAAGTTCCAGACCCAGGCCCCGATTGGCCCCGGTGATGAGGATGCGTTTCATGAAAGGGAATTAAAGGATATAGAAGTGGACAATGGGGC